>CACXCC010000061.1 GCA_902766015.1 uncultured Veillonellaceae bacterium | reverse complement strand
GTCGAGCCCCATCATGACGACGTTGCGCTCGTTTTTACGCGTGATGATAACCGTTTCCGCGTCGTCAACTGCCCGGTCGCAGTAATCTTTTAAATGGTTGCGGTATGTGGTGTAATTGACAGCTAACATACGGCCTCCCTCCTTCAATTATTATTGTACAATATACTGTACATAACCGCAAGGGTTCATGTCAATTCACTGCGCCGGCCGGATATTACGCAGCCTCAGGAACTCGTGAAAAAGCAAAACTCTCCGCAAGTCCTTGAATCCGCATGATATAAATAGAATTAAAGGTAATGGGCAGGTTTCTCGTGAATCGTGACGCCCCGAATCCGGCGGCGTACCGTAGCAGCTTTCAGGACTTCTCCGTGTAACGTGAGAATGCGAAACCGGTGCTTCGGGGAAATCAGCCAATAATTGGTTTTAAAGTCAAACCAATCCTCATCACAGATGATATAGCGCTTCTCATCCAAGACGCGGCGTGCTTTCTTGAGTTCTTCCGTCGTCATGTCGAGTTCCGCAGCCAGTTTATCGTTGTCAAAACGGATCGGAAAATCAAAGCAGACCTCATGCGCCTTCTGAAAGAGATGCTTCCATAATAAAATCTCTTGCGTCGAAAGCGGGAATTTCTTCAGCCGCTCCTTAAACGCCTCCCGTTCCTCCGACAGGCGGTTTTGGTGCGCGGCAATGTACTTCGCGATATTTTTGATTCGTTCTCCGTTTAAACAGATCAGTTCCCGGTTTTCTCCCAAGCTGCAATCTCCTCCCTGTGCTCTGTTGTTCTCATAAAAATGCATTTTTACGTCTGATTTTTTCATAAACATCTCCCGTATAATTTTATTTGCGACTGTGACTAAACAAAATTATCTGTCTAATCCTTCAAGTCACGCAAAAAATTATAATATAAAAACGCTCATGAAGGCAGTAATAAAAGTTACATTTAATGATTCTTTTTATTGATTGTTGAATAAATCATATAAAGGTTCCGTACATTTGTCCTTTAACGGTGAATATTTTTCAATGTTGCTCTGCGTTATGAACCTGATTTTGTCAACTGCTTTATCGACATATTTATTATGTATAAAATTAAATTTCATGAAATCAGCATACATAAGAAAAACCGCCCTTTCGGACGGTTCTCCGTGTCAACAATCCGTATCAGTGTTTGATCCTTGCCGCCGGCTTCTTCGCCGTTTTCTTCGCGGCGCGTTTAGCGGCGTGCTTTGCTGTTTTTTCGACGAGTTTTCTTCGCAACTTTTTTCGTAAATTTCGTCACGATGTCACATAACTTTCGCACAGAACCCTGAATTGTACTACATTAAGCAAAAGTGCATTTCACCGTAACGTAAGGCAGCAGGCAGGGAATAAGATTATTTCCGTCCTCGAAACTCCTCCTGCGCCGCAAAAAACCGCCACACAGCCTCCGCGGCCGCCCGATTCATCCCGGGAACAGCCGCAAGCTCCTCAACGCCCGCCGATTTAATCTTCGCGAGCGTCCCAAACGCCTGAAACAGCGCCTGCCGTCGTTTCGGACCGATCCCGTCAATATGATCGATCACCGAAACGAGATTACGCTTGCGCCGCAGACTGCGGTGATACGTAATCGCAAACCGGTGCGCCTCATCGCGGATCCGCTCAATGAGATAAAGCGCCTGACTGTGACGCGGAAGCACGACCGGCTCCTCCTCATTTTCCTTAAACACAAGCTCAAACTGCTTCGCGAGCCCGACAACCGGAACCGTCAAATGATGCGCCTGACCGCGGATAATCGAGAGAGCCGACGAAAGCTGACCTTTGCCGCCGTCGATAACGATCAGATCCGGCAGTTCCTCCTCCGGCAGTCCCACATAGCGCCGCGTCGTCACCTCGCGCATCGAAAGAAAGTCATCCGGCTTCCCTTCCGTACTCTCGATCTTAAACCGCCGGTAATCCGACTTTTTCGGCCGCCCGTCCTCGAAGACAACCATTGAGGCGACCGTCTCCGACCCCTGAATATGCGAAATATCGAAGCACTCCATACGCCGCGGCGGTTTCGGAAGGCCGAGATATTCGCCGAGTTCGCGCACGGCTCCCAACGTCTGCGCGTCACTCTGCTCGCGCCGCGTCGCCTCGTCATTCAGGAACTTTTCCGCATTGCCGTTCGCCATGACGACAAGATCGCGTTTCGTCCCGCGCTGCGGCGTGTGCAGGAGGATTTTCCCGCCGCCCTTTTTCTCGACAAGCCAGCTTGTCAAAAGCTCCGATTCTGACGCGTCAATCGCAACGGGGAGCAGAATCTCGCGCGGCACAAACGTCGCACGGTGATAATACTGCTGTAAAAATGCCGTGAGTACCGCACTGTCACTCTCCTCCTCGCTGCCGTCAAGCAGGAAATGATCGCGCCCGAGGAGTTTGCCGCCGCGCACGAAAAAGAGCTCGATGCAGACGCCGAGATCCGAACGCGCGAGTCCGATCGCATCCTGATCCCCGGATCCCGTGACGATATTCTGTTTTTCCGCGACTTTACGCACGGCGAGGAGTTGATCGCGCAGTCGTGCCGCCGTTTCGAAATGAAATGCCTCCGCCGCCTGCTCCATGCGCGTTCGCAATTCCTTTTCGATCTGCTCCGTCCGCCCTTCGAGGAACAGCAGCACGGAGCGCACCATGACGTCATAATCCTCGGGCGTTACCTTCCCCGCACAGGGCGCGAGGCAGCGCCTGATATGATATTCGAGGCACGGACGTTTCTGCAGCTGACGACAGGTCCGCAGCGGGAAAAGCTTGCGGAGCAGACTCAGGCTCCGATGGAGTGCCGTCACATCCGTATACGGCCCGAAATACCGCGCGCCGTCCTTTAGGATCCGCCGCGTCATAAAAACGCGCGGATATTCCTCGTTCACCGTCACTTTGACATACGGGTAGCTTTTGTCATCCTTGAGGCTGATGTTGTAATGCGGCCGGTGTTTTTTGATGAGATTGCACTCGAGGATCAGCGCCTCGACCTCGGAATGCGTCATGATAAACTCGAAATCCGCGATATGCGAAACCATCGCGCGCACCTTCGGCGAATGGTTTTTGTTGTGCTGAAAATACTGCCGTACGCGGTTTTTGAGGACAATGGCCTTGCCGACGTAGATGATCGTCCCCTGCGCATCCTTCATGATGTAGACGCCGGGCGAATCCGGCAGCAGTTTCAGTTTTTCGACGACAATATCGGTCATGTGATTCTCCTTAAATAAAAAACGGTGCCGACCGCCGCGCGGTGACACCGTTCTGACGTGTCAACTTGACGTGTCAGCTCTGCTGCAAAATCGAATACTGTTCCGGATGCATGCCCGGCTTGACCGTCACTTTGATATCCGTGCCGAACTCCGCGGCGAGGTTCATCATGAGCTGGCTCTGCTGCAGTTCCTCCGCGACGGACTCATGTACCTCGATCTCGTAGCCCTCACTTGCATGCGAGGACTTTTCCATGCGGCGGATCGCGCGGCTGATGCGGATGCTCACGGTTTCCGGCGATTCGATGCGCCCGCGTCCGTGGCAGACGGGACATTCGCTGTAGACGATGCTTTCGAGGTTTTGACGTGTTTTGCGGCGCGTGATCTCGACAAGGCCGAGCGGCGTGATGTCAACGACTTTTGTCTTTGTGCGGTCGCGTTTTGCCGCCTCGCGCAGGATGGTGAGCAGATGCTCCTTCTGCTCGTCTTTTTCCATGTCAATGAAGTCAATGACGATGATGCCGCCGATATCGCGCAGGCGGATCTGACGCATGATCTCCGACGCCGCCTCGAGATTCGTCTGGTAAACGGTGTCGCCGAGGTGCGATTTGCCGACGTAGCGCCCCGTGTTGACATCAATGACGGTCAACGCCTCCGTCTTGTCGATGACAAGGAACCCGCCGGATTTCAGGTCAACACGCCGGCTGCCGATTTTCTCAATTTCTTCGTCGATGCGGTACTGCGAAAAGATCGGTTTACGTCCTTCATAGAGTTCGACGCGGCCCGCAAGCGTCGGCGACAGATATTCCACGAGTTCTTTGACGCGCTGGAATCCCTCACGGTCGTCGACGATGAGTTTTTCGATGTCCTCCGTAAAAAGATCGCGCACGGTACGAATGATGAGATCGGCGTCGCGGTAAAGGAGCGCCGGTCCCTTCGAGCGCAGTTTGAACCGCGACTGCACGATTTGCCAAAGCCGCAGCAGACTTTCGACGTCTTCGCGCAGATCTTCTTCGCTTTGCCCCACAGCCGCCGTACGGATGATGAGTCCCATGTCCTCGGGGCAGATACGTTCCGCGATCGCGTGCAGGCGGTTTCGCTCGTTTTCGTCCTCGATTTGACGCGACATGGCGATATACGCCGCTGTCGGCATAAGGACGACATTGCGCCCCGGCAGGGAAATATGCGTCGTCGCGCGCGGACCTTTCGAGCCGATGGGATCCTTTAAAATCTGCACGGGGAGATATTGACCCGTATGGATATGAACGTCCGTCACCGGCGCGTGCTTGAGATCCTGCGGCATGCCGTCACCGATATACAGGAACGCGTTTTTCCCCGTGCCGATGTCGACAAAGGCGGCCTGCATACCCGGCAGGACGTTTTGCACCCTGCCTTTATAAATGTTGCCGACAAGGTGGCATTGGGAAGCGCGCTCGACTTCGAGGCGCTCGAGTTCGCCGTCTTCGAGAACGGCGGCGCGCGTTTCCTCCGGCACGATATTGACAACAATCGTCTTCATGGTTTCGGTTTCCCTTCTTTTTCGTTAATCCAGGTCAATGAGGCGTTTTCCTTTGCCGAACAGTCCCGTGCGAATGATGAGTGCCTGTTCCGGCTTGACCGCAAGTCCGAACTTCTCCGCGAGGAGCTGCAGAATCTCGAGCGGTTTGACACTGCCGGATGACGTGACATGAATATCCATCGTGAGGCGCAGAAGCGTTTCGTCCGCTTTGACCGTCACGGGCGCTTTCATGTACTGTTTCGTTTCGATCGTGCGGCGTTTTTTCGGCGTCACGCGCTCGAAAACGGCCTCGGGCGCGCGGTTGTAGAGGCGTACGGCGTCTTCTGCAGACTTGACGTCACCGGTAAACGGTACACGGAGCGTATACATTGCTTCGTCCGTCTGCGCCATGAGTGCTTTCGGCTTTTTATCGAGGACACGTAAACGGCGGAGTTCTACGCCCGGCGGCAATTGCGCGCGCAGGCGGTCAAAGACTTCCGGCTGACAGAGCGGTTTCGTGAGCTCGAAATCCATATACTCGGCTTCGCTGATGACGCCGAGCGAAAGCGCCGAGGCAAACGAGACTTTCATATGCGGGTTGAATCCCGACGAATATGCCATCGGCAGTTTGGCGCGGTCAAACGCGCGCAGGAAGAGGTTCGCATAATCAAGATGTGACACATAGCGCAGTTCCTCGCCCTTCGTGATCTCGGCGCGGTAATAATAGAGTGTCTGCGGTTTCCCCGGCCCGCGCGGATCGCGTTTTTCCTGCGGGGTCTGCTCCCCGTCCGTTTTCGCCGTTTCCGTCTCGGCGTAGTCGATGACGCCCGTGTCAAGCGTTTGACAAATCGCACATCCCGTGCAGGTACTGCGTCGGCAATCGTGGGTCAGCTGACCTTCCATGGCTTTGTCCCACTCGCGCTTGAGGAATCGCTGACTGACACCCGGTGACGTCACGAGCCACGGCAGCGGCTCGTCAAACGCGCGCGTGCGTTCGTTGTAATATTTCGGGTCAATGCCGCAGTCGCGGAACGCTTCGTACCAGAGATCTTCGCGGAAGAGGTCGGTCCAGCCGTCAAATTTTGCCCCTTTGCGCCACGCGGCTTCGAGTGCCGGCGCGAGACGGCGGTCGCCGCGCGCGAAAATGCCTTCGATGACGGAAAGTCTCGCGTCATGGTAGTTGAACGTGATCGCGCGATCCGTGATGTGTTCTTTGAGGAGATGCTGGCGTCGCTCAAATTCCGCGATCGGGAGCTGACCGAACCACTGGAACGGCGTGTACGGTTTCGGGACGAAGCATGCGACGGAAATCGTGACTTTGACGCCGCGGCGCCCTTTGATCTCGGTATAGAGGTCAACGACTTTTTTCGCGAGTTCGGCGATGCCGATGACGTCGTCGTCCGTTTCGGTCGGCAGCCCCATCATGAAGTAGAGTTTGACCTGTTTCCAACCCTGACGGAACGCGGCGCCGCAGGCGTTTAAGAGGTCTTCCTCGGTGACGCCTTTGTTGATGACGTCACGCAGGCGCTGGGTCCCGGCTTCCGGTGCGAAGGTCAGGCCCGATTTGCGGACCTGCTGAACTTTCTGCGCGAGGCCGACGGAGAAACTGTCAATACGCAGGGACGGCAGCGAAACACTGACTTTTTCGTCGTGGAAATCGTGCATGAGGTCGTCGACGAGGTGACCGAGGCAGGAATAATCGGCCGACGAAAGTGACGTCAAACTCATTTCGCTGTAGCCCGTCGCGTCAACGAGCCCGCGCGCCATCGAACGAAGTTTTTCTTCGGTGCGTTCGCGGACCGGGCGGTAGCAGATGCCGGCCTGACAGAACCGGCAGCCGCGCGAACAACCGCGGAAGAGTTCGAGCATGAGGCGGTTGTGGACGATATCCATGTACGGTACGATCGGGTGCTCGACGGAGATCGCTTTGTCCATGTCTTTGACGATGCGTTTGTTGATGACGGGACGCGCCGCGGCGTCCAGTGACGTCAGTCCCGTATAGTCCCCGTTTTTGTCGTACTGCGGCTCGTAAAAGGACGGAACATAGATGCCGTCAATCGCGAGCAGGCGTTTGAGGAAGCCGCGTCGTCCGCCCGGGCGTCCCTCGTTTTTCCAGGCGATGAAGGCGTCGCAGACTTCGACGATGACTTCTTCACCTTCACCGATGATGAAGAAGTCAAAGAAGTCGGCGACCGGTTCGACGTTGTAGACGCACGGTCCGCCGCCGACGACGAACGGGAATGTGTCGTCACGTTCTGACGCGTGGAGCGGGATGCCGGCGAGGTCGAGCATGTTGAGTACGTTGGAGTAGATCATTTCGTACTGCAAGGAGAAGCCGAGGAAGTCGAAGTGACGGATTTCTTCTTTGGTTTCGAGGGAGTAGAGCGGGATGCCGCGCGTGCGCATTTCCGTTTCCATGTCGGTCCACGGGGCGTAGACGCGTTCGGCGGCGATGTTTTCGCGGCGGTTCAGGATTTCGTACAGGATGGCGAGGCCGAGGTTGCTCATGCCGACTTCGTAGACGTCGGGCAGGGCGAGTGCGAAGGTGCAGTCGATGTTTTGCCGGTTTTTGATGACGGCGTTCCATTCGCCGCCGGTGTAACGCGACGGTTTCAGGACGGTCTGCAGAACTTCGGGTTCAAGTCGTACCATTAGGGTTCCTCCAAAATTTGATGTCATAATGCGTTGATTGGTTGTTTACGGATAACCCGACGGGGAAAGGATGTGATCCCCGCTGCCATGTTGCAGGCTAAACGTCAGACGATTTCACTGAATATAGTCGCCCCGAATCAAACCGCTTCGCTTAAACAATTCAGGGCTCCGTGTGAAATCGTCTGACGTTCTTAACGCCTTTTTGCAACGAGGACAGCGTGGCTCACATCCTTTCCCCTTACGTTTTCTTTAAAACGTTTTGCCACTAATGCCCTTTTGCAGCGATGATAACGGAAGCGGAACCGTTTCCCTTACGTTTTCTTACTCGTTCCATTAAGGACATAAAAGTATGGCAGGCAGTCAGTGATTCGGACTGCCTGCCACTTGATTTTAAAACAGCAGTTTTTGTCTTCGCCGTTCGATGTTGAGGAGTATGGCGATGGACAAGATGTTTGTGGTCAGGGAGCTGACGCCGTAGCTCATGAGCGGCAGCGGGATGCCGGTGACCGGCATGATTCCCATGGTCATGCCGACGTTGACGAGAACGTGGAATGCCAGCATGGATGTGATGCCGACGGCGAGAAGACGACCGAAGGTGTCTCCGGCGTCGCGTGCGATCTGAAGTCCGCGCAGGAGTACGACGAGGTACAGGAAAAGCAGGAAGCAGACGCCGACGAAGCCGAGTTCTTCTCCGACGACGGCGAAGATGAAGTCGGTGTGGTTTTCCGGCAGGAAGTTGAGCTGACTTTGCGTGCCGGCGAAGAGTCCTTTGCCGTAAAGCATGCCGGATCCGATGGCAATTTTTGACTGGATGATGTGGTAGCCGGAGCCGAGCGGGTCGACGTTCGGATCCATGAAGACCATGATGCGCATTTTTTGGTAGTCTTTGAGGAAATGCCATAGGACAGGCATTGCGGCGATGACGGCGGCGAAGATTCCGCCGAGGAGTTTCATGTTGATGCCGCTGACGAAGACCATGCCGAAGAAGATGGCCATGAAGACGAGCGATGTTCCGAGGTCCGGCTGTTTGAGGACGAGGATGAACGGGATGCCGACGTATAGGGCGACGGGCAAAAGATCCCGCAGGCTGTTGAGTTTGCCGACGCGGTCGTTGAGAATCGCGGCGATCGAAACTATCATGATGAGTTTGGAGAACTCGGACGGCTGGATACTGATCGGGCCGATCATGATCCAACGCTGGGCGCCGAGGGCGGAATGCCCGAAGATCATGACGGCCAGCAGCAGAATCAGGTTGAAGATGTAGAGTTTGTTGCCGTATCCCTGCAGGATCTTGTAGTCAAAGTTCATCAGGAAGAACGCGATGGCGACGTTGACGAGGGCGAACATGCCCTGACGCTGAACGTACCAATAGCGTTCTTCACTCGGCGTGTTGATGTGCGTGGCACTGCCGATGATGACAAGACTCATGATGATGATGGCTGCCGTAGCCAGAATCAGCGGCCAATCGGTTCGCCGCCAGATATTCTTTGTCATAATCGTATTCTGTCTTTCTTAATCAGTTTTTCGAAGCCGGTTCGTCATCTTTGCGTTTTTCGTGACGCATGTTGCTGACCGGGATGTTCGCGACGAGTGCGACGGAATCGTCATCGTCGGCGAGCGAGATTTTCATTTCTTTTTTGTTGATATCCATATATTTGGAAATGACCTCGATGATGTCATTGCGGAGGTTTTCCATCATTTCCGGCGAAACGTTGGCACGGTCATGGATGAGAACGACTTTGAGGCGGTTATGGGCCACCTTGCCCGACGGTTCTTTTTTGCCGAACAGTTTCAGTAATGCTTCCAGCATCGAAATCCCCTCCTTACATGCCGAGTGCGTGTTTCAGGCGTGCGAAGAAACCTTCCTTCGGGAACGTCATGAACGGGATGTCTTCGCCGCAGAGACGGCCGACGATGTTGCGGTACGCCTGGCCGGCGAGCGATTTGTCAATCGTGATGCACGGTTCGCCGCGGTTTGTGCTCGTAACAACGAGTTCGTCATCCGGAACCTGACCGATGCATTTGACGGAAAGAATGTCGTCAATGTCTTCCATCGACATCATGTCGCCCTTTTCGACCATCTGCGGACGGATACGGTTGACAATCAGGCGGATATCGGTTTTTTCGGCGCGTGCGAGTTCGCCGATGATCTTGTCGGCATCGCGGACGGCCGAAATTTCCGGCATCGTGACCACGATGGCGACGTCAGCGGCGGCAATCGCCGTTTTAAAGCCCTGTTCAATACCTGCCGGGCAGTCAATGAGGACATAATCAAAGTCTTTGCGGAGTTCTTCGCAGAGTTTTGCGAGCTGCTCCGGGTTGACGGCTGACTTATCTTTGACCTGAGAAGTCGGAAGCAAATACAGCGTCTCGTGTTTCTTATGACGAACGAGCGCCTTTTTGTACGGGACGCGTCCTTCGACGACGTCAATCAGCGTGTACATAATGCGGTTTTCGAGGCCCAGCAGCAAATCGAGATTGCGCAGGCCCGTGTCCGTGTCAACGAGAACGACTTTTTTGCCGCGCATTGCGAGGCCGACGCCGAGATTTGCCGTCGTCGTCGTTTTGCCGACGCCGCCTTTACCCGAGGTAATTACGAATACTTCACTCATGTTTTATGCCCTCATCTTTCTATCGGTTCGATTACAATTTGTCCGTCTTTAATGGAAGCGCGCTCGGCGCGTTTCGTCTTTTCCGCGTAAGCCGCGGCCGGAGACGGGTCCGGGGATCTTGCGATCAGATTCGCGATGCGGATCTGCGTCGGCATCAGGTGATCGGCGACAATAAATGCCTTCGTGTCACCGAGTGCGCCCGCGTGTACAATCCCGCGGCACGTTCCGCGAATGTCAATGCTGCCTCCCGCGATGATCTGCGCGCCGGGATTGACATTGCCGCAAACGAGTACGGAACTCTGGGTGCGGACTTCCTGTCCGCCGCGAAGCGTCCGGTCAATGACAACCATCTGCTGTACATTTTCCGCCGGCTGCTGCGGATTTGACGCTGCAGGCGCCGGGTTTGACGAAGCCGGCTGTGGATTTGACGCCTGTTGACGCACGGATTGACAGATCAGTCCGTGACTGTAGAAAAGCTTCCGCAGTGTTTCGCGCTCCTCGTCCGTAAACGGCTCACGCGGGATCTGCACCGTCGTTCCTTTCAGGAAGAACGCCGAGCCGGACGAAAGCTTTTCCCGGATCGTCTGCACGATCTCCGGAAATGAAGCCGTCGGCGAAAAACTCATCTGCAGGCCGTTTTTACTGCCCTTGATTTTGACTATCTCGTCCTTCATAGCTACCTCACTTTACCGCTGTTGTTTCATCCGTATATTAATTGCTTTCTTTATTTTTACCATCGGCCTCCCCGGTCGGCTTTTGGTCAAGTCCGAAAGCCGCTTCGAGGATTTTGCGCCCGATCGGGACGGCCGACTGAGAACCGTAACCGCCGTTTTCGACGATAACGGCAACGACGACGTTCGGATTGTCAAACGGTCCGTACGCGACAAACCAGCCGTGATCGCGTCCCTGCGAGTTCTCGGCCGTACCGGTCTTGCCGGCGATTTCGATCGGGAACCCCTTGAAAACTTTGGCCGCCGTACCGTAAAGCGTAACGTCGTGGAGTCCTGCCTGAACGAGCTGAATGACGTCATCCGGCGCGTCAACTTTTGACAACAGGACCGGGTTAAACTCCTTCACGACCGAGCCGTCCGGGCCGATAATACGCTGGACGAGATGCGGCTGATACCGTTTGCCGTCCGCCGCGATTTCGCCCATGACCATCGCGGCCTGGAGCGGCGTCACGAGGTTAAAGCCCTGACCGATCGACGCGTCAAAGGTCTCGGAGAGATACCAGTCGCCGTCTTCAAAGTTCAGCTCTTTATAACGACGGTTTGCAACGAGACCTTTTGCCTCATACGGCAGGTCAATCCCCGTGCGTTCGCCGAGGCCGAACATACGTGCATATTTTTCAAGCCGATCAATACCGAGTCGGTTGCCCATTTCGTAGAAATAGACGTTATCCGAATGCGCGAGTGCTTCACGGAAGTCGATCGGTCCGAGTGCCTCCCCGTCTGCATTGCCTTTCGGGATAATCCAGTGATGACCGCTGTCGAAAATAATTTCTCCCGGCGTGACAACACCTTCGGTGAGCGCCGCCGTACCCGTGACGATTTTAAACGTCGAACCCGGCGGATATTCACCCGAAATCGTTTTGTTATCCATCGGATGATACGGGTTGTTGTTCAGTTCGTTCCAGTCTTTCGTCGAAATACCGCGCGAAAAGAGGTTCGGATTGAACGCCGGCCGGCTGACCATCGCGAGAATTTCCCCGGTCTGCGGATTCATGACAACAGCCGCGGCGCCCTGAGCGCCGATCATTCCGAGCTGTTCGTCAACGGCTTTTTCGGCAGCCGCCTGAATATGACTGTCAACCGTCAAAATCAGGTCACCGCCCGCGACCGGAGGCTTGCGCCCGATGAGCTTGACCGGTTTGCCCGACACGTCAACTTCGACCTGCTCGCCGCCGTTTTCGCCGCGCAGCTCTTTATCGTAAACTTTTTCGAGACCGAATTTACCGATGATGTCACCGGATTTATAGCCTTCGTCTTTGAGTTTCTTGAGTTCTTCGTCGTTGATCTCGCTGACGTAGCCGTACATGTGCGCGCCCGCTTCATTATAAATATAATCGCGGATCGGCTGTACTTCGATCGTGACACCGGGATACGAGTCTTTCTGCTCCTCGATGATCGAGACAATATCCGGCGTTACGTCCGTCTTAATGCGGATCGGATTAAAGCCGCTGTGTGCGGCGATTTTGTCATGGATTTCCTCGACCGGCACATTGACGAGTTCGGACACACGCGCGATGACGTCTTCTGAAATCGGCGCGGTGAGCGGTACGAGCGAGACCGTGAAACCCGGGCGGTTGGTGACGAGCAGTTCCCCGTTGCGGTCGTAAAACGTCCCGCGCGGCGCCATCGACGGGACAATGCGGATACGGTTTCCGTCCGCGAGTTCCTTGTAATGGTCGCCTTCGAGGATCTGAAGATATCCGGCCCGCGCGACGAGTGTCCCGATGACCAGGATGACGACAATACTGAGCATCTTCAGTCTCTTACGAAACATATCATTTAGATCGCCCAAAATTCTCCCCCTGCTTTGATATGAATAAAGGCACCTTCCGTAGAGGTGCCTTAACCTTGCTTATGCTTTTTCCCCGGAGTGTTTCTCCAGTGCATAGACGAATCTATGAACCGGATAGGCCAGCACCAGCTGATAAACGAGCATCGGCACCAGCATGAACTCCATATGGCTTACCAGATTAAAGCGATACCCTAATAATACCATAAGCAGAACTAAAATAAAATAGTTTGCGAGGGTAGAGGCCACCGCTGCCAAAATCGGCAGGAAAAACTGCTCCTTAAAGACGCGGTTCGAGAAGAAACCGCACATCGTGCCGATGAGTGTCAGGCTGAACGTATGGATACCGAAAAACGTTCCGGTCGAAAGATCCTGAAGGAGTCCCGCGAGGAATCCCATGAAACTGCCCTGACGCATCCCGCGCATAATGCCGAACGATGACGTCAAAAGCAGCATAAGATCGGCTGTTTGACCGTGCCATGCAATGAGCGGGAGAAGTGACGTCTGCAAGGCGTACAAAATGATGACTAAGGCTGCACGGAGGCAAAAACCCTTCATTGTGCATCCCCCGTCCCTGCGTTACCTGCATTTGCCGCATTCACCGTATTTGACGCGTCAGTGTTGTTCGCGTCACCGGCGGCGTTCGCGTCAGCATTTCCAGCGCTTGCGTCAGTGTCAGCCGGAGCTTCACTTGCCGCCTCCGCGGCTTTTTGTTCCGCGAGCTGCGTTTTCGGGTCCGTTTCCGTTCCCGGCGTCTGCGCAGGCGGCTCGAGCGGATCCGGCGGTGCCTCACTCGACGAAATAATGACGGCAACATCCTCGAGTCTCTGGAAGTCAACAGCCGGTTCGAGCGTGGCTGCAACGAGCAGACCGCCCTCATCCATGCCGAGACTCGTCACGGTGCCGACGACAAGCCCTTTCGGGTAAATACCGCCGAAACCTGACGTCACGACAATATCGCCTTCGATGACGTCAGCCGTCTTCGGGATGTTGACCATATGCGGCATGAGCGGATCGTTCAAATTGCCCTCAACGATACCGACGACACGCGAATCCGCACGCTGGATGAGCGTACCGACCGAGGAACGCGGATCGAGGATGAGCTGGACTTTTGACGTCGTATAATCCGCCTCGACGACATGGCCGACGAGTCCTTTTTCCGTCACAACGGCCATATTTTCCCGAATGCCGTCACGCGTTCCGCGGTTGATGACGATCATACTCGTCCACGTCGCCGATTCGCGTCCGACAACCTGCGCCGCGACAAGGTTAAACTGCGTTGCGGCCTGTTTATAACCGAGCAGTGCGCGCAAACGCTCATTCTCGGCGGCGAATTCACTCGCCTGTACATTCTGAATGCGCAATTGTTCTACTTCATTGCGCAGCATTTTATTCTGTTCATGAACCGTAGCGATATCCCAGATGTTGCTTGTCAGATAACGCAGCTGACTGCCGACCCAGGAAATCCCCCGTTCAAACGGGGAAAGCACTACGGCGACGGCCTGATTGGCCACGGGAGCCTGGAAACGTCCGCGCGCCGCAAAAAAGATCAGACAAAAGACGCTGACCAGTACGACGATCAGGACCCAGATCTTACGGCCGGAATGTTTATCCCGTCTTACCCGTCTGCTCATTGTCTCAGCTTCTTCGACGTCATCACGACACGTTTCAGGAGCTCGATGTTTTCGAGCGATTTACCCGTACCTTCGCCGACGCAGGAAAGCGGATCTTCAGCGACGAGAACCGGCATACCCGTCTCGTGGGCGAGGAGCTGGTCAAGATTTGTCAACAAAGCGCCGCCGCCCGTCATCATGATACCGTGATCCATGACGTCAGCCGCAAGCTCCGGCGGCGTTTTCTCGAGCGTACCTTTGACGGCTTCGACGATCTTGTAGATCGGTTCGTCAAGGGCTTCGCGGATTTCCTTGGCCTGAATCGTCAGCGTCTTCGGCAGACCGCTGACGAGGTCGCGGCCGCGGATTTCCATCGATTTATCCGTTTCTTCCGTCACGATGGCCGTGCCGATGTTGATTTTGATCTCCTCAGCCGTGCGTTCGCCGATCATGAGGTTGTACATCCGTTTGATGTACTGAACGATGGACGAATCCATCTCGTCGCCGCCGATACGGATCGAACGACTCGTGACAATACCGCCGAGCGAAATGACGGCAATTTCCGTCGTACCGCCGCCGATATCGACGACCATGCTTCCCGTTGCTTCTTCTACCGGGAGACCCGCACCGATGGCAGCCGCCATCGGCTCCTCGATGAGATAAGCCTCGCGGGCGCCTGCCTGCTGTGCCGCGTCAATAACGGCGCGTTTTTCGACTTCCGTGACACCGGAAGGAACGCCGACGACAACGCGCGGGCGTACAAAGGATTTCGTATCCATGGCTTTGCGGATGAAATATTTCAGCATCGCCTGCGTCACGTCAAAGTCAGCGATGACGCCGTCTTTCATCGGACGAATCGCGATGATGTTGCCCGGCGTACGGCCGATCATGCGTTTCGCGTCAGCGCCGACGGCGAGAACCTCGCCCGAATCGCTCTTGATCGCAACAACCGACGGCTCGCGCAGCACAATGCCGCGGCCTTTCACATGTACGAGTGTATTTGCCGTCCCGAGGTCAATGCCCATATCGTGGGACAATCCGCCAAAAAGCTTCCACATGTCTATCTGTAAACTCCCTTCAGTTTTAAACGTATTATTCCAAAATAAAATCACTGCCGAAGCAGTAATCTTATTGTAGCACAATCATCCACTATAATCTAGCCGTATTCCTGCGTTATTTCATGCGGATCCGGCCTATCGTTTCGTCGCTCTGCCGTCGATATCTTCGTAGTTTTCACATACGTAATTTACAGCCGCTTTCCTTAATATATATTACCGATAAAATCTGTCAGATTCATGAAAAACGCAAAAAACCGCCCCGAATGTCAGGACGGTTTTCGCGATGCAGGGATCAGGAGATCATGCCTTTTTCTTTAAAACTGTGAAAACGGTTGTCGCCGATGATGATATGGTCGAGTACGGGAATGTCAAGGAGCTCGCCCGCGCGGACAAGTCTTCGCGTCACGGCAATGTCCTCGCGGCTCGGTGTGGGATCGCCGCTCGGATGATTGTGCAGGACGATCATCGCGGCCGCGGCGTAACGGATCGCGGCGCGGAAGACTTCACGCGGGTGAACGATCGAGGACGAGAGACTGCCGATCGAGATGTCATGCATGGCGAGGATGTGGTTCTTGCGGTTTAAAAGCATGACGGCGAAATGTTCGCGCTGCTCGAAACGCAGACGCGGCATCGCAAAGCGCGCGGCGTCCTCGGGACTGTGAACGGCTTCGACGCGCGCACGTGCCGACGCGAGTCTGCGTCCGAATTCGACGGCGGCAAGAATTGACGCGGCTTTGGCGCGCCCGACGCCGCGGATTTTGCTGAGATCCTCCGGCGAAAGAAACGCAACGCCGCAAAGTCCGCGTTCGCGGTAACACGCAAGGACTTCTTCGGCGACGTGAAGGGCCGACCGGTCCGCCGTTCCCGTTCGCAGGAGAACGGCGAGAAGCTCGGTGTTGCTGAGTGCCGCGGGACCTTCCTGCAGCAGTTTTTCGCGCGGACGTTCTTCCGCGGGCAGGTCACGAACCAGAATGGCCATAAATGTCTACCCCCGCCTCCCTTGCCAGTTTCGCGACAGCCGCAAGCGGCAGTCCGACGACGTTGGAATACGATCCTTCAATCGAGTCGATGAAAACGGCAGCACGACCCTGAATGGCGTACGCGCCGGCTTTGTCGAGCGGCTCGCCCGTTGCGACGTAGTTGTCGATTGCCGTTTCGCCGATCGGTTCCATGTTGACGTCAGTGCAGACGACGTCCGTGTAGGTTTCGCCGCGGGAAACCCATGCGATCCCGGTCCAGACCTGATGCGTTCGTCCCGCGAGGCGTCGCAGCATTTTTCGCGCGTTGTCATCATTTCCCGGTTTGCCGAAGATTTCGCCGTTTAAGGCAACGACGGTGTCGGCGCCGAGGACGGGGATGTTCGGGTTTTCGGCCGTGACGGCTTTGGCTTTGGCGAGTGCGTTCCATTTGACGAGTTCGTCGGCGGAGAGTTCGTTGTTCCCGATTTCTTCGGCGTTGCTGACTTTGACGTCAAATGACGCGCCGATTTGCTGCAGGAGTTCCCGGCGACGCGGGGACGCGGATGCGAGTATAAACATAACAGTTCCTCCTCTGTTTTTGCTGAGTTTCGCTTTTGTTTGCAATGTATATATTCGCTGTCAATGGAATTTTTCCTGCTTTGTGCGTCAGGAAAATACAACAAAATATTGACGTGTAAAAAGAATTCATAAACGAGGCGGAGATTCCATAAACGAGACGGGAACGCGGCGCAAAATCTGCCTAAAAGCTGCGGGCTAAACGAAATCCGTTTTCGCTTAATGTAGTCGCCTGAATCAAACCGCTGCGCTCAAACAATTCAGGCTCCCTGCGAAAACGGATTTCGTTCTTAACGCCCTGTTGCAGCAAAACGGCAGATTTTGCGCCGCGTCCCCTCACGTATCGGACATGCAAAGCACACTTCGTCGACACACTGAAAACAACGCCGCGTTCCCGCCTCGTATATGTCATTTTCACAGACATACAAAAAGGAGCCGTGTTTTGGCACAGCTCCTTTGACACGTCAATTGACGTTAGTTACATGAGATAACGGAGGTAAACGTAGACGGTTGAGATAATGATCGTGATGATCATCAGTGGGAAACCGATCTTGAGATATTTAATGAAAGTAATGCGTACTCCGCGTTCGGCGGCGAGGCCGGCTACGATGAGGTTGGCGGACGCGCCGACGAGGGTTCCGTTACCGCCGAGGCAGGCTCCGAGGGCGAGGCTCCACCAGACCGGTTCGAGATTATCGATGCCCATAGCTCCCATGCCCTGAATGAGCGGGATCATGGTTGCGACAAACGGGATGTTGTCAAGAACGGACGAAACGAGCGCGCTGAGCCAGAGAATGAGGAGCGAAGTCGCCGTGACGTCACCGCCCGTGATCTCGATCGCTTTCTTCGCGAGGTCACCGATAATGCCCGTTTCGATAAGTCCTCCTACGGCGATGAAGAGACCGATGAAGAAGAAGATGGTCGCCCATTCAACGGATTTCATCGTCTTTTCCACGAGGTTGTGGCCGCCGCCCGCGAGAAGCAGCATGAGGAATGCACCGGTGAGTGCGATTGTCGATGACTCGAATCCGATGATCGCGTGCGTGAAGAACCCGAGGATCGTCAGACCGAGTACGAAGAGCGCACGTTTCAGCAGGCTGTGATCCGTGATTGACTTGTTTTCGTCCATCTCCATAAGTTCCGCCTGCAGTTCCGGTGTCGTGTGGAGGCCGCGCCGATAAACGACTTCGACGATCAGGAGCACGACGATCAGGTTAAAGAACGCGATCGGCGCAAGGTTTTCGATGAACGCGCCGAAGGTGAGTTCTTTGACGGCGCTGCCGATCATGATGTTCGGCGGGTCACCGATAAGCGTTGCCGTACCGCCGACATTTGACGCGATGATCTGCGTCAGGAGGAACGGCGCAGGTTTGAGGTGAAGTTTCTGCGTGATGCTGAACGTGACCGGAACCATCAACAGCACGGTCGTGACGTTATCGAGGAACGCCGAAAAGAACGCCGTAAGAAGCGCGAGGTAAATGAGGATGCGGCGCGGTTCAGCCTTCGCGACTTTCGCGGCTTTGATCGCGACGTAGTCGAACACGCCCGTATGGCTGACAACGTGGACGAGGATCATCATGCCGATGAGCAGTCCCAACGTGTTAAAGTCGATGTGATGCAGGGCAACCTCTTCGGAGAGGATGCCGCAGAGGATCATGAGAACAGCGCCGATCATCGCTGCTACGGTACGGTGAATTTTCTCGGAGACAATCACCATATACATGACCACGAAAATAATACCTGCTAATACTTCCATATTCTTCCCCCTTTTGTCTTAAAAAAATAGACGGAGCCCCGTAGTTGAACAGTCTCCGCCATTGATTTCCTATTTACTTCTCGAAACTGCATGTAGCAATTTCCCACTTTTATTGTAACATACGGCAAATACCTTTGACAAGGCGTCCCGAAAAAAATACACGGCTTGACAAAGGAAAACTCCCCCATTATAATAGATAAATAGCCGCCGGGATGTAGCGCAGTTTGGTAGCGCGCCTGCTTTGGGAGCAGGATGTCGCAGGTTCGAATCCTGTCATCCCGACCAGGACATGCGTCTGTAGCTCAGCTGGATAGAGCAACGGCCTTCTAAGCCGTGGGTCGCGGGTTCGAATCTTGCCAGACGCACCAGTAAATTCAAGGGTTCTGAGGATTTCCTCAGAGCCCTTTTTTGTGTTAGTCAATCGTTTAGTCAATCAACGCTACAAAAAAGACGGTTCTCTGTTCCGGAGCAACCGTCTTTTTGACATTCACGTCAAGGTTGACGCAACCATCAGCGGCAATATTCCGCCCGGACTACTGACTCCAAACCAGCAGTCATACAACGCATCCTCTTCCTTGAAAATATCCTTCAATGCCTCTACTGCCTGCTGCTGCATATCCGGCAGAACATGACTGTAAGTATCCATTGTAACCTTAATTGAGCTATGACCTAATCTTTCCTGCACAATCTTCGGATTCACACCTTGTTGAAGTAGCAGCGTTGCATGGGTATGTCGAAGGCCGTGAAACGTAAAGCCTTCCTTAATGTGACACGCTTTCAGCAATGGCTTGAAATACCGCCGTATAAAGTTCGTCGGACTGATAGGCTCGCCAAAAGGACTGGTAAACACCAATCCCTGTCCTCCCATCGTAAACCAAATACCTCTCCCTGCCGCAAACTGAGGAGTTGTTTCTTTCCGTTGCTGTTTCACCAGGTCTTTGCGGATTGCGCGGAGCCAGTAGTAAAAAGCGTTGTAGTTAATGTTATTTTTGCGGCAGTACGCCGTAGCGTTCAGCCCGCTTGCCCGCTGTCTAAGACAACTTTTTTCCAATGCTCCAAGGCATGTTGGTGCTTGATCGCTTGAATTTGAGTCATAAAAAATCTCCCCCCCACATGAATTAGCTGAAAAAGACAAAGTTGCGTTTTTTTCAGGAGTTTCAGGTGACTCGGATAAGTTCCGTGACTCAATT
>CACXCC010000060.1 GCA_902766015.1 uncultured Veillonellaceae bacterium | reverse complement strand
TCAAACCGCTGCGCTTAAACAATTTGAGGCTCCGTGGGAAACCGTCTGACGTTCTTAACGCCTGCTTACGCAAATGTTATCCGACTCCGCGCCCTGCACCCTTACGTTTTTATTATAAGGTTAAACCGGCGCTCCGCAACACGTTGTGTTGCTTGCGAGAGGGTCATTTCCGAATGGGTTTCGGCTTGCGTTTGTTAGTATTACAGTGTTACAATAATGTCAGTATCATGATAAAAACGGCATACATTGCTGTTCATATTTTTACAAAAAGGTGGCATGGCTATGATTTCGCAGAAGATGTATGAGCTGGGGACGAAGAAGTCGACGATTCGGACGATTTTTGAGTTTGGGCGGAAGCGTGCGGCGGAGGTCGGGGAGGAGAATGTCTTTGACTTCAGTCTCGGTAATCCGAATGTGCCGACGCCGGAGTATGTTCGTGATGCGGCGGTGGATATTTTACTGCATGTGGAGCCGTCTGCGGTTAACGGTTATACGGTGGCGCCGGGTAATCCGCAGGTGCGTGAGGCGATTGCGAAGAGTATTAATGACCGGTTCGGGACGCATTTTGCCGGTAAGAATTTGTTTATGACGTGCGGCGCGGCGGCGGCGATTACGATTTCGTTTAAGGCACTCGCGGAGCCGGGCGATGAGTTTATGGTTGTTGCGCCGTTTTTCCCGGAGTATCAGTGTTTTGTTGAGTCGGTCGGGGCGAAGCTCGTGGTTGTGCCGGCGCAGACGGAGGATTTCCAGATCAATTTTGATGCGTTTGAAGCCTGCCTGACGCCGCATACGAAGGGGGTCATTGTCAATTCGCCGAATAATCCGAGCGGGGCGATTTATTCGGAGGAGACGATTGAACGTCTGGCGGATCTTCTGCGCCGTAAGGAGGAGGAGTACGGTCATTCGATCTTTATTATTGCGGATGAGCCGTACCGTGAGATTGCGTACGAAGGCTATACGGTGCCTTATGTTCCGAATTACTACAAGGATACGCTCGTCTGCTATTCGTACAGTAAGTCATTCTCGCTGCCGGGTGAACGTATCGGTTATATTGTTGTGCCGGACGAGGTCGCGGATTTCGGCAAGGTTTACGGCGCGATCGCCGGTGCTGCGCGCGTTCTGACTCATGTCAATGCGCCGTCGCTTTGGCAGCTTGTTGTCGGACGTTGTGCGGGAAAACCGTCGGATATCAGCACGTATGTCAAGAACGGACAATTGCTCTATAACGGTCTCATTGAAGCCGGTTTTACGTGCGTGAAGCCTCAGGGCGCATTTTATCTGTTCCCGAAAGCACTCGAGGAGGACGATTACGCGTTCTGCGAGCGCGCAAAACAGTTTGACCTGCTGCTCGTTCCGGGGACGGATTTCGGCTGCCCGGGGTATTTCCGCGCCGCTTATTGCATCAAAACGGAGACGATTGAGCGCTCTTTGCCGAAATTTAAGGAACTTGCCGCTTCTTATCAGAAATAATTTTTGTCCTTTACGGGCCGCAATGGGTATGTTGCGGCCTTTTTTCATTGCATTATAAAGCGTGGGATGATAAAATAAACTAAGAATGTACAGATCGGATGTTAAGCACGAAGCAGTTCGGATCTTGACATGACAGGGGAACGGTGGAGAACCTGTCGGATAAACGGACGGAATGTCATGTTATAAGAGCTGTGTTAACCAAAGAGTGTAAAACGAACGGGCAGGAGACTGCTTTTTTCGTGTATCACCGATACAAATCCAGACGTGTCGTTTCGCTGCGCATCTTTTTAGAAAACGTTTTACTACCACGGAGGTGTAATTTTTGGCAAAAGGAGCTCAAAAACTGCAAATTATTCCCCTCGGCGGCCTGGGGGAGATTGGTAAAAATATGACGGTCATCCGCGTGGACGACGAAATTCTCGTCATCGATTCCGGCCTGATGTTCCCGGAAGAAGATATGCTCGGTATTGACCTTGTCATTCCGGATATTTCGTATCTAATTGAAAATCGGGATAAAATCAAAGCCATCGTTCTGACGCACGGTCACGAGGACCATATCGGCGCATTGCCGTATGTCCTGAAGCAGATCAATGTACCGGTTTACGGCACGCGTCTGACGCTCGGCATCCTTGAAGGCCGCCTGCGTGAAAACGGCGTTGACTCGAGCAATCTGCATTCGGTTATGCAGGGCGATATCATCAATGTCGGCTGTTTCAGTGTCGGTTTTATCCGCGTCAATCACTCGATTCCCGATGCTGTGGCGCTGTCGATCAAAACGCCGGTCGGCATGATCGTTCATACGGGTGACTTTAAGTTCGACTATACGCCGATTGACGGTAAAATGACGGATTTCCGCCGTCTCTCGGATCTCGGCAACCGCGGTGTTCTCGTCATGATGGCCGACAGCACGAATGCGGAGCGCGAAGGCCATACGCCGAGTGAACGCACGGTAGGAGCGGCATTTGACAAAGCGTTCCACGGCGCGCGCGGACGTATCATTGTCGCAACGTTCTCGTCGAACGTTCAGCGCATCCAGCAGGTCATCGACACGGCAGTCCGCTATAAACGCCACGTTGCCGTACTCGGCCGCAGCATGGTCAATGTCGTCAATATTTCCCTCGAACTCGGCTACATCAACGCACCGGAGGGAACGCTCATTGACATTGACGAAATCAACAACTACCGCATGGATCAGATCGTCGTCGTCACGACAGGCAGTCAGGGCGAGCCGATGTCGGCTTTGACGCGTATGGCCATGTCGGACCATCGGAAAATCGGCATTGTTCCGGGTGATACGGTCATCATTTCCGCAACGCCGATTCCGGGCAACGAAAAACTTGTCTCGAAAACGATCGACAACCTCATGCGTCTCGGCGCAGAAGTCGTTTACGGCCGCGATAAAGGCATTCACGTTTCGGGCCATGCGAGCCGCGAAGAACTCAAACTCATGCACAACCTCGTGCGTCCGAAATTCTTCATTCCGGTGCACGGCGAATATCATCATCTCGTTCAGCATGCCAAGCTCGCACGCGATCTCGGTATGCCGAAAGATCGCGTTTTCATCTGTGAAAACGGTCAGGTACTCGAATTTACGCGCGATAAAGGCGGCGTCGTCGACCGCGTACAGGCCGGCATGGTCATGGTTGACGGA
The DNA here is from genome assembly GCA_902766015.1 of uncultured Veillonellaceae bacterium. Classification (GTDB taxonomy): domain Bacteria; phylum Bacillota; class Negativicutes; order Selenomonadales; family Selenomonadaceae; genus RUG11126. The sequence goes on along the minus strand of CACXCC010000060.1, from coordinate 2,307 downwards.
CTCGGCGTCGGTGACGTCGGCAACATCGTCCTCCGCGATCGCCGTCAGCTTTCCCAGGACGGCATTCTCATCGTCGTCGTGACGATGGACAAAGCCTCGAACCGCGTCGTTGCGGGTCCGGACATCGTTTCGCGCGGTTTTGTCTACGTCCGCGAATCCGAAGCGCTCATGGACGAAGCAAGAGCCCGTGTCGAACAGGCCCTCGACCGTTGCGAAGCCGAAAATGTCAAAGAATGGGCAGCCATCAAAGCCAATGTCCGCGATGCTCTCGGACGTTATCTCTTCGAGAAAACGCGCCGCCGCCCGATGATCCTCCCGATCATCATGGAAATCTGATTTACCCGTCGGAATATCATCAACAACCCCGAAAAGCACTCATGATCTATACAAAAAAGTGCTTTTCGGGGCTGTTTTTTTTAGAAATAATGTATACTTCTGCGTTTTTTATAGACATATGTGAAAAAAAACGCTATGATAATCGTGTTACATTGTACAGGACATTCGTAACGAGACATTGTAACATGGTTTTCAGAAGGGAGATTCACTATGACAACGACGAGTATGGCAGCATCACATGCTGCAAACAAACGATTAAATGATGCAATTTTCAGCGCCAGCGCAGCCTGCGGTGCAGCCGCTGCCAAATACGGTGCCGATAAAGTCACGAATGCAACATTGGGTGCCATGTTCGACGATGAAGGAAATCTCGCCAGCATTCCGACCATGGAGCGTGTTTTCCGTTCTTTGTCCAAAGACGACTATTTCCGTTATGCACCGATTTCCGGTCTGCCGGCTTACCTCAAAGCCGTCATTGACATGACGTTCGCCGATCATCGTCCGGAAGGTTACTGCGCCGCAATTGCTACGGCGGGCGGCACGGGCGCAATTCATCACGCCATCGCCAACTACGCCGAACTCGGCGATTCCGTTTTGACGGGCGACTGGTTCTGGGGCACGTACAATGTCATCTGCAACGAATGCGGCAAGAAACTCGAGACGTTCGAGCTCTTCGAAAACGGCACGGCGTTTAATTATAACAGCTTTGAAGCACATTTCGAAGGACTGATGACAAAACAGGACAGCCTGCTCACGATCATCAACTCCCCGGCGCACAATCCGACGGGCTTCAGCCTGACGATTGAGGATTGGGAGAACGTCATCGCACTGCTGAAGAAATACGCGACGCAGGGCAAGAAACTCAGCCTGCTCGTCGATATCGCCTACATCGACTTTGCCGGCGAAAAGAACGAGACGCGCAAGTTCATGGATCTCTTCGGCAATCTGCCGGACAACATCCTCGTCATGTTCTCGTTCTCGATGTCAAAAGGCTATACGGTTTACGGTCAGCGCACGGGTGCACTCATCGCCGTTTCCGCCAGCAAAGAAGTCATCGCCGAGTTTGAGGCGATCAACAAATACACGAGCCGCGCAACGTGGTCGAACATCAACCGCGGCGCCATGTCGATGCTCGTACGCATCGCCGAAGATGCGGCCGTTCAGAAACAGTTCGAAGAAGAACGCACCGGTTTCTATCATATGATCCAGAACCGCGCTAAGGTCTTTATGGATGAAGCAGAGGCTTGCGGACTCAAAGCTCTTCCTTACAAGTCCGGTTTCTTCATCACGGTTCCGACGGATCAGGCTGCAGCGGTTTGCGAGAAACTGCACGACGACCTCATTTTCCCGGTGCCGCTGAAGAAAGGCATCCGCGTTGCAGCTTGCTCGGTTTCCGCCGCAAAGATGCACGGCATCGCGGAGAAGATGCAGCGTGCAATGGAGAGTCTCAAACAGTAATTGGTTTATCAAAGCATAAATATACCGGTTACGGGCTGTTGCCTGTAACCGGTTTTTTATGCAAATGTTCATTCCTACGACGGGAGGCGGGGCACGGACGCAGGCGCAAGCTGCAGGCTAAACGTCAGACGGTTTCCCTTAATTTTGTCGCCTCAAATCAAACCGCTGCGCTTAAACAATTTGAGGCTCCGTGTGAAACCGTCTGACGTTCTTAACGCCTTTTTGCAGCAATGTCGCCTGCGTCCGTGCCCCGCCTCCCTTACGTTTCGGTATAAAGAACAACCGCTAAAGTTTCGTCAAGAGAGAGGTTTTCTAGGGAAGAACAACGTAAGGGACAGGGGGCGTGTCATCTGCCGGTTTGCTGCATAAGGCGTTAAGCGAAAATTGCACTTTCGCATGGAGCCCGATGTGTTTAAGCGCAGCGGTTTGCAGCGGGCGACTAAATTAAGCGAAAGTGCAATTTTCGTAGCCGCAGCTTTTAAGGCAGATGACACGCCCCCTGTCCCGACGAGT
>CACXCC010000059.1 GCA_902766015.1 uncultured Veillonellaceae bacterium | reverse complement strand
CGATGATCGGTGTTGCCGTGATGACGGTCGTAAAACCGCCGAATTTTGCAATCGCCTGCGCGATGATACAGCCGAGTCCGATGCCGATGAGTCCGCCGATGACGCCGAGAACCATCGATTCCACCATGAACTGGACCATAATGTTCGAGAACGTCGCCCCGAGTGCCTTACGGATACCGATTTCACGCGTCCGCTCCGTGACGGAAACCATCATGATGTTCATGATACCGATGCCGCCGACCAATAGAGAGATGCCCGCGATTGACCCGAGCAGGATCGTAATCATCGTCGTTGACTGCTCCATCGTCTGCATAAGGCTTGTCAGATTGCGGACGGTAAAGTCGTTATCTTTGTCGCCCGTAATATGGTGACGCTGACGCAGGAGTGTTTCGATTTTGCTCTGGGCTTCGTCCATCTTGTCCTGACTCGTGACCTGAACGTTGATGGACTGGACGTAATCAATACCGCGCAAACGTTCCTGTGCCGTCGTGAGCGGCACATAGATCATGTCGTCCTGGTCCTGCCCCATCGAGGACTGGCCTTTTGACTCGAGCAGGCCGACGACTTTAAACGGCTGGTTGTTGACGCGGATGTTTTTGCCGACCGGATTTTCCGTACCGAACAGGTTCTCCGCGACCGTCGTGCCGATGACGGCAATACGATTGCGCTTGTTGAGGTCATTTTCCGTGATGAACGAACCGTTGCTGACCGTGAGTGACCGGATCTGCATGAGTGCCGGCGTCACGCCCTCAACGGACGTATTCCAGTTCTGATTCCCGTAAACGATCTGATACGAACCGCTGACGGTCGGTGACACGTACTGCGCTTCGCTGATTTTTGACTCGATCGCTTTCGCGTCACTGTATTTGAGGGTCGTCCGCGAACCGGCCGCCCCGCGGACGCCGCCGTTGTTTGTCGAGCCCGGCATGATGATCAGCATGTTTGACCCGAGGCTGGCGATCGAATTCGTGACGTTGCTGCGTACGCCCATACCGATGGAAACCATGGAAATGACGGACGCGACACCGATGATGATGCCGAGCATGGTAAGCAGGGAACGCAGTTTGTTTGCCATGAGCGCGTGCAGGGCAATGGTAACGGTTTCTTTAAACAACATCCATGACCACGCCCTTTCCTTCGTCGCGCGTTATTTTTCCGTCGCGCACGAGCAGCTGACGGCTCGCGCAGGCCGCAATTTCCGGCTCATGCGTGACGAGGATGATCGTGCGCCCTTCTTCGTGCATTGCCTCAAAAATGCGCATGATTTCCTTCGTTGACTTCGTGTCAAGGTTCCCCGTCGGCTCGTCCGCCATGATAATACTCGGATTATTGACGAGTGCGCGCGCGATGGCAACACGTTGACGCTGACCGCCGGAAAGCTCATTCGGCTGATGATCGGCGCGGTCGCCGAGGCCGACATCTTCGAGCACTTTCTGCGCACGCGCCAAACGCTCATGTCGCCCGACACCGGCGTAAACGAGCGGCAACGCGACATTTTCGAGTGCGCTGATACGCGAGAGCAGGTTGAAGTTCTGGAAAACGAAGCCGATTTTGACATTACGCGTCTTCGCGAGCTCGTCGTCACTCAAATGCGCGACTTCCCTGCCGTCAAGTTCGTAGGAACCGCTCGTCGGACGATCGAGACAGCCGAGAATGTTCATCAGTGTCGATTTGCCGGATCCCGACGGTCCCATGAGAGCCGCGAACTCGCCTTCGTGAATGTCCGTTGTAATGCCGTCAAGCGCTGCGAGTTCCTGATCGCCGATATGATAAATTTTCCGGATATCGCGCAGGCGGATAACCGTTCTGCGCGTTTCATTTTCGTTCATGGTTTCCGCCTTTCGTCAGAACGGCCCGCCCGGGCCGCCGCGCCTGCTGCTCTTGCTTGAAGACGAGGTCTTTGTTTTTGCCGTATAGGAGTTGACGACTTTTTCGCCGTCGTTGAGTCCGGAGAGGATTTCGACGTATTCATCGCCGTAAATGCCCGTTTCGACGTAGCGGTTTTCCTGCTTCCCGTTCGCGTCAACGACGACAACATAGGATCCGTTCGCATCGGTTTTGAGTGCGGAAATCGGCACGACGAGCGCATTGTCATTGCTTGCCGTCTGGATTTCGACGCGCGTCGTCATACCGGGGAAAAGCAAGCCCTCCGGATCATCGACGTCCAGGATGACGTAGTAATAAATGACGCTCGCTGACGTCGACGAGCTCGACGATTTGCTGCTCGTCGTATCCCAGCTGTTTCCCGTATCGGTCTTGGAAATCTGGCTGACATGAGCCGTAAACGTTTTGTCCGTGTACGTGTCAACCGTAAACGTCGCCTGTTGACCGACTTTGACACTGCCGATATCGGTCTCGTCGACTTTTGCGACGATCTGTTTGCTCGAAAGATCCGCGATCGTCATAATGACCGTCGGGTTGTCGGAGCCCTGAACCGCCATCGTTCCGGCCGTTTTCGGCTCGCCGACGACGACGCCGCTCATCGGAGCCGTGATGACCGTTTCATTGAGGTCGGATTCGGCTTCCTGGAGTGCGGACTGAGCCGTGTCATACTCATAGCGCGCATCGTCGAGATCCTGGTCGGATTTTGCGCCGATGCTGTTGAGATAAGCCACGCGGTAATATTTTGACTTCGTGTTCGTGACTTTGAACTGGGCCTGGTCTTTCTTGGCCTCGTAATCCTTGCCGTCGAGCGTTGCGATCGTCTGGCCCGCCTGTACTTCGTCATTTTCCTTGACGAGTACGGTCTTGATACGCGCCGTAATCTTCGAGCTGACTTCGACCGAATCGTGCGGGCGAATCGTCCCCGTCGCCGAAACCGTCGATTTCATATCCATACGCTGAACATCGGCTGTCGTCACCGCCGCGGTTTGTTTCGCGGCCTGCTGACTTTGGTAGTATTTCCAGCCGCCGAAGGCACAGCCGGCTAAAATGAGGACGATAATGCCCCATTTGACTTTTTTATTCTTCAAAAAATCCAATTCCGTCACCTCGATTGTGCCATTTCACTTGCGACTTTTGCCGAAGCTGCTTCCGCCGCCGCGCGGCGGGCTTCCTGTTCCGACTGCTGTACGGCCGCGTCAGCCGCCTGCATCGCGTCGGAATTTGACGTCTGCGTCACTTCCGTCATGTCAGATGCATCTTCCGCCGCCCGTTTTGACATCTCGTAATGCAGCACGGCTTCTTCACCGGCCGCCTGCTTTTCAAGATCGCTGAGGCTGATCCCCATACCGTTTTCGACTTCGGCTTTGTAGCGCGCGTAGTCGTATTCGGCGCTGATATAGTTGAGTTTTGCCGTAGAGAGTGCAAGCTGGGCGTCAATGACGTCAAGCATGATACCTTCACCGGCACGGTACTTTTCACGCGCGATGAAGTAATCTTCCTCGGCCTGTCCGACGGCATCGGACGTCGAGTTCAGGCGTTTTTCCGCCTCGCGCATGTTGTAGTAAGCCTGACGGATTTCGAGGTCGACGTTTTCCTGATCTTTCTGGAGCTGCAGGCGCGCCGTTTCGAGTTCGACTTCGGCCGCTTTGACTTTCGCTTTCGTGACGCCGCTGTCAAAAACGTTCCAACTGACACTGAACCCGGCATCGACGCCGTTTGAGCTGTCACTGCTCGGATTGAATGTATTGCTGTGCGAAGGGCCGGCGCTGAACGAGACATCCGGCTGATACCCGGCCTTGGCGATTTTGACGCCGAGTTCTTTCTGGTCGAGCGTATACTGATCGGCCAACAAGTCGCGGCGGTGACCGAATGCATAGGTAATGCAGTCCTCAAGCGGAATCGCGAACTGGTCATAGGAAAAATCCGACGTCAGATTCAGCGGCTCCGAGCGGTCGATATTGAGGAGATTGCGCAGCGTCGCAAGGTCAACTTCGTAGGCATTCTGCGATTTAATGAGCGTCTGACGCGCGTTGCTGAGCTCGACGGACGAACGCAGAACGTCAATCTTTGCCGTTGACCCGGCCGAAAAGAGCTGCTGGACGTTCGTATAATGCGCCGTGTAGTTATCCACGGATTCCTGATTGACGTCAATTGTCTTTCTGGCCTCAAGCGCGTTATAATAAGCTTTGATTACATCGAGTTTCAGGTCTTCCTGGCTGCGCCCCGTCGAAAGCTCTGCTTTCTTGACACCGTACTCGTTTTGTTTGATCGTATTCTTATTGGCGCCGCCGTTAAAGATCGGCAGGCTTCCCCGGAGATTCACCGAGTTAGAGTCCTTGCGGTCACTGCCTTCATTTTTCGACGTGCTTAAACTGTCGGACGCCGTGACTTTCCAGCCGTTATTGCCTTTGGCCTGTGCGAGCGAAGCCGCCGCGGCAGCCTCGTCCTGACGTGTAATGGCAAGTCCCGTATTCTGAGTCAGCGCCGTATTGATGGCATCCTGCAGCGAAAGATCCATACAACTTCCCGTCGGCAGGTTCCATAAAAAGGCCCCGGCCAGTAAAAGTGCCAGTTTCCCATGGCCTTTTCCGTTCATAGCGTATCCCCCTTATCACAAGAGAAAATGATTCCTGTCTTTACTATACCATGCTTCCGAGCATATCCCCAACAAAAAATTCTACGGTAACATACTGGTATCGTAAAAGAGAGGTATTACTGTTGTTTTAGAACCGCATTAGAAAACCATTAAGAAAAGGAGACGATCTCTTGACCACTCCGGATTTTACGGCGGCACTCGCCGCCCTGCGCAAATATTTCGGCTACGTCTCGTTCCGTCCGACTCAGGAACCTGTCGTCCGCGCCTTACTTTCGGGACGCGATACGGCGGCGATTATGCCGACCGGCGCCGGAAAATCGATTTGTTTTCAAATCCCGGCGCTGCTCTTTTCCGGCATGACGCTCGTCATTTCGCCGCTCATTTCCCTCATGAAGGATCAGGTCGATGATCTCAACGCACAGGGCATCGGCGCCGCCTGCATCAACAGTTCGCTTTCCCAGCGGGAAAATGACATGTGCCTGCAGGCTGTCGCCGAGGGACGTATCAAAATCCTCTACGCCGCGCCGGAGCGCCTTGAATCGCCGTATTTCCAGCATCTCCTTCAGCGTCAAAATGTCTCGATGGTTGCCGTTGACGAAGCGCACTGTCTTTCGCAGTGGGGTCACGATTTCCGTCCGAGTTATCTGCAGATCGCGCCGTTTATTGACACGCTCCCCGTTCGTCCCGTCGTCAGCGCGTTTACGGCCACGGCGACACCGGAAGTCCGCGAAGATATCGTGCGCCTCTTAGAGCTCCGCGATCCTCTCATTCACGTCACGGGTTTTGACCGTCCGAACCTCTACTTTGAAGTGCGACACGGCGAGGACAAGGAAAAATTTGTCGTCAAATACGTCCGTCAGCACGAAACCGAGGCCGGCATCATCTACGCGGCAACGCGCAAAGAAGTCGACGCACTCTATACGCTTCTCTGCCGCAAACACATCGCGGCGGGACGGTATCACGCGGGACTCGGCGAAGCGGAACGCACGCAGATGCAGGACGATTTTCTCTACGACAATCTGCAGGTCATGGTCGCGACAAACGCGTTCGGCATGGGCATTGACAAATCGAACGTCCGTTATGTTATCCACTACAACATGCCGAAAAACATCGAGGCGTACTATCAGGAAGCGGGACGAGCGGGCCGCGACGGCGAACCCGGCGAATGTATCCTGCTCTATGCCCCGCAGGACGTCATGACGCAGCGTTATCTCATTGATATTTCGACCGAAGACGAACAGCGCAAAGCGCACAATCTCGGACGCCTGCAGAAAATGTCCGCGTATTGTCATACGCCGGGCTGTCTGTGTCATTTCCTGCTTGCCTATTTCGGCGATCCCGAGGCGCCCGATACGTGCGATAACTGCGGCAACTGCCGCTCGGACAACGAAAAAACCGACGTCACGATTGACGCGCAGAAAGTTTTTTCCTGCGTCTACCGCATGCGCGGACGCTACGGCATGACGCTCGTCGCGCAGGTTCTGCAGGGATCGAAGGACAAACGCCTGCACGATCTCCGTCTCGATGAACTTTCGACGTACGGACTCTTCCGCGGCCGCAGTCTCGCCGCGATCAAACTCCTCATCCAGCGCTTTATCGCGACAGACTACCTCGCCCTCACGGAAAGCCAGTTTCCCCTCCTCGTCCTGCAACCGCCCGCCTACGACGTCCTGCGCGGCAAGAAGAAAGTCTATCAATACCTGCCGCACGAAGAAAAGAAACCGAAAAAAGCCGCGGCAGACAACAGTCTCTTCGAAGCGCTCCGCAGTCTGCGTCTCAAGCTCGCCAAAGCCGCTCACGTCCCGCCGTACCTCATCTTCTCCGACGCCACGCTCCGCGACATGAGCGAAAAGCAGCCCCAAACCCCCGAAGAATTTCTCGACGTCCGCGGTGTCGGCGAAATGAAGCAAAAAAAATACGGATCCGCCTTTTTGGACTGCATCCGTATGTATAGAAACCACGATTAAATTATCATAACCCGACGGCAGAGGGACGGGCGGTCTGACTGAAACCAAAACCGAACGGTAAAACGACCGGAGAAGTGACGCCGCTCCCGCTTCCATGCTGCCGCCTACACGCCAGACGGTTTCCCTTAATTCAGTCGCCCTGAATCAAATCGCTGCGCTAAAACAATTCAGGGCTCCGCGGGAAACCGTATGACGTGCTTAACGCCGGCTGACGCAAAGTCAGCGGGATCGGCGTCACTTCTCCTCACGTTTCTGTTTCTATGCTAATGGACCCCAAAACCGCCCGTCCCTCTGCCTTACGTTTTCCTCAAAAGAAAACGTCTCTTTTTTAGCCAAGTCCACCATAATGTAAGAGCTTGCGGGGCGGCGCCGGATGGCACCTCATAATCGTAGCGTAAGGGGGAGTGACACGGATCCGGCCGACTTGCTGCATAAAGCGTTAAGAAAAAAATCGGTTTTCGCCGGGAGCCCTGTACCTTTTAAGCGTAGCGGTTTGGTACAGGGCGACTATATTAAGCGAAAACCGATTTTTTTAGCGACAGTGTCGGAGGCCGGAGCCGTGTCACTCCCCCGCCTTTTAGCCTCAGCTTAGTCATCCGAAACCGCCCTGCGTGCCCGACCTACTTACCGTATCTTATGACTTACTGATTCCCGATTTTCTGCGTCAAAATCTCTTTCGCCTTTTCGAGCTGAGTATCCGCACTCCCGTCAGCCGGAAGTTCAACTTTGACATCCGGCTCGATACCCGTGCCGTCAATCATGCGGCCGTTCGGCGTATAATACTTCGCAATCGTGAGCTTCAAACCGTCATTATGCAGCATCGGAACGACAACCTGCACCGATCCTTTACCGTAAGACGTCGTCCCGACAATCGTTGCGGCGCCCGTATCCTGCAGAGCGCCCGAAAGAATCTCCGACGCACTCGCACTGTTGCCGTCAATCAGCACGACAACCGGATAAGCGGGAGCCTCGAGATCCGAGGTATATTCATCCTTTGACCCGTCACGCTCGACGACCGAAACAATCGGTCCCTTCGGCACGAGAAGCTTCGCAACATCGACACAGCTCGTAATGAGCCCGCCCGGATTCTCACGCAAATCGATGACGAGACCCTTCATACCCTCATCGCCGAGCTGTTCATACGTCTCCTTGAACTCCGAACCCGTATTTTCCGCAAATGACGTGATGCGGATATAGCCGATCTCCGTACCGTCGAGGATCTTGCCGTGAACAGAACGAAGCTGGATCGTACCGCGCGTGAGCGTATAATCGCGGTCCTCCTCACCCTCACGGCGAATAGAAAGCGTGACATCCGTACCGACTTCGCCGCGGATATGGAACGCAACTTCTTCCGGCTGCCATTCACTGACCGGCGTGCCGTCAACGGCAAGGATTTCATCGCCGGCTTTGAGTCCTCCCGCAGCGCCCGGCGTATCCGGCAGAACCGAAATGATCGTGACGCGGCTGTCCTTAAATCCCATCGTCACGCCGATCCCGCCGAACGATCCTTCCGTCTGGTCGCGCAGTTCGTGAAACATTTCCGGATCCATATAGATGGAATGCGGATCACCGAGCGAGGAAACCATGCCGTTGATCGCACCTTCCATGAGCTTATGCGGGTCAACGTCTTCGACGTAGCGAGCTTCAATAAACCGGCGAACCGCAAAAAAGCGTACGACATCGCCGAAATTGCCGCGTCCGACATCCAAAAGCGCTCCGAGCCCCGCAAGTGTGAGTCCCGATGAAACAACGGCCGTTGCTAAAACAATAGCCGCAATTTTTTTCTTCGTCATAATATGCCTCTTGATTTCCGATAGAAAAATAACGGGCCGCTAGCCCGTTATTCTTATTTGTCCAACAATCCAACCGCCAATTGGGCATTGCGCATAGCGAGCCGACGTAAATTGACCAGCAGACGTGCATTCCCGGCGAGCGACGCGTCACGGTCATTCCATTTTCGGCGGATTTCTTCCATGAGCATGTCCGCGTCAACGGACTGCAGATCGCCTGCGGGATGTTCCCCGACTGACGCGAGGAAACGGTCAATCTTGGGATCGTAGGAGATCCCGATCATCGGCACGCCCATAACCCCCGCAAAAATCAGCGCATGCAGACGGATGCCGATCATCAGGTCCATATTGCCGACGAGCGAGAGGAACTCCCGCGTCGTATAATCCCCTTTGAGTACCGTACAGTTTTCCTGCATCGTTTCAACGATCGAGCGCGCCGCATTGACATCTTCGGGATACTGCATCGGCAGGAAAACGACCCGCGCGTGCAGTTCTCGGACGATCCGGTCTGCCGTCTGCGCGAGAACTTTCTTGTAATGTGTCCACCCCTGCCAATCGCGTACGGAAATGCCGACAATCGGTTCCGTATGATCGACCTCATAGTCGCGCAGGATTGACGCGCCGATTTGACGGTCAACGGGACGGATGCCGAGAACCGGATCCGCCGTGCATTCGATGGACGGTTTTTTGATGCCGAGACGATCAAGTTCTTCGAGAGACCCCTGATCGCGCACCGTAATGAGATTGACACAGTTGCCGAGCCAACGCATCATACGCCGCGGCAAATCGCCTTCGATCGGTCCGATTCCCTGCGCGTAAAGCATGACGCGGGCGCCGAACAGCCGCGCCATAGCGATAATTCCCATATAGTAGTAAAGGCTCCGACGACTCGTCACATTCTGAAGCAGACTGCCTCCGCCGGAAAGCAGCAAATCGGCGCGCACCAGTGACCACGCGATTGCCGGCAGGTTGAGCCAGGAAATTGACGCGACGTGATGACGCGTTTCCGTGTCACGAGGATCTGCGGAAATCACCGTAATATGCAGTTTTGGGTCGAGTTCCTCAAGGACTTCCAGCATTGCCGCCAGCATAGCTTCGTCGCCGGCGTTTTTTGAGCCGTAATATCCCGATATGACGATCCTGCTCATGAACCTTGTCTTACTCCTTTATTTTTCCTGACGGGTTTTCTCCGCCCTGGCCATCAACAATTGCCAAAGATCGACAAATGCCATGGCGACAGCGCCGATGACGGCACCGAGAACGATCCCGCCGATACCGCGCATAAATGACATATAAACCGGCGTACGCATATGGGCAAACGTTTCCACCATCGAACCCTGACCGATCGTCGCAGTGAGTACAAGAGCGAAGAAGACGAACGTCGGCCATTTGCGCCAAAATGCCATAACGGCAAGCATGAACGCCGGATGACCGATCATCAGCTCTTTCGTGCGCGGACGCGCATAAAATGCCTGCTCGAGGAACGCGCGGAAACGCAGTTCGAGATTGGAAACCGGCATACCCGACGTATGGCCGCTACGTGCGACAAAGACGATGCCGGCCAAAAGGACGACGGCAAGCAGAATGAGCGTCTTGATCGTCACCGGCATGTTGAGAATTTCTTTGACCTGTGCGGCAACGCCCTGCGCCGCATCCATGCGGCCGTCAAAGACGTCAAAACGCTGCAGGAAAGCAATCGCAACGAGGATAATCGGCAGGACAAATGTCAATTTGATACCGCGGAAAATATTGAACTCCAAGAGATATTCCGTATCGGCAAGCGAACCCGAAATGTACGCCGCACCGATATAGGAAAGGATGCCCGTGCAAAAGAGCGCGATCGCGCCCGTCACCATCATGCGTGGCAGAGCCCGCGTTCCGTCCGGTTTTTTGACGCGTACGCGGTCAAGCTGCCAAATGACGGCAATGGCCGGGAAAAGGTTTGCACTCGCCAACGCCGCAAGCACGCGGATTTTGTTGCCGTTTCCGATCAGTGTCGGAACCGCTGCAAGGAGGGCAAATACGGCAAACAGAATGAGCTGCCAGCGCAGGCTCGCATTGAGCCGCGGAATGACGAGCGAGAGATACAGAACCCCCGCCGCCGCAACGCCGATCATAATGAGCGCGCGCAGGAATTTTGACGGATAGAACGACTGGAATGTCCCGGCCGGTCCGATCGTAAAGTTGTGCGCAATGAGCTGATCATGCGTTGCCTTAAAATAGTGCATGTTCGTCTCGAGCAGACTCATGTTCGGGGACGGCGTCTCGTAAATGCGCAGCAGGTCTATGCGGATATTGCGTTCCTCATCCGTATTGGACCAGCGTTCGACGGCCGTGTCAATTTTGAGTTTCGGCTGTTCGTCTTTCGGAATCGAATACAGGCGGGCAATATGATCGTAGCCGAGACCTTTGGCAATTTCTTCCATACCGGACTGTTTGTAGAACTGCAGCTGCGTTGTCGCTTCAATGAGTCCGAGTGTCAGATTATGATCGCGGAATGCGTCAATCGTGGCCTGCAGGGACTTCGGCGAGCCGAGGGATTCCTTGCCGGAGAACACGACTTCCGATACTTTGATCCCGTCGAGACGCTGAAATACGGCATCAACGTCTTCCGGCGTGCAGTCTTCATAGTTGCTCGGACGTGCGAGAACGTAGAAACCGGCGTCATTGACCGCTTTCATCTCATCCGTCGGCATGCCGAGATTGCGTTTGAGGAGAACGCTGTATTCATCTTTGACGGCCAGGACTTCCTCGCCGCCGACCTGAAGCGGCGTCACGCGATCCGCACCGAGACGGCGGAACAGATCTTCTTTGACTTCGCCGTACGTCTGCATGTCATGTCCGACGACGTAGACTTCGGCTGCCGTAATCTTCCCTTCGCTGACGAGTTGACGCCAAACGGGGTCACTGAGTGTACCGCCGTGGTACGCCGCAAGAATCTGACTGCCCGGAATCGCCGTGACTTTACCGTTTTCGTTCAGTTTTTTAAATGTCGTCTCGTAAACGGCGAGCGACGAGAAGCCGGCATCTTTTGCCTGTTTCAACACGTCATCGGCCGGCACGCCTTCACGCGCGGCAAGGCTTAACAGACCTTCGTAATCGATGGCCATGTCAACCTGACGGTTTGCCGTCTCTACCGCATGACGCTGAAAACTGATCGTCAATGCTGCAACAAGGCCGATGACGATCACGACGATCAACAGCTTATTATAACGGAACTGTTTCATATTTCCCAACTTGTTCAACCTCTCTTACTGCAGCTTTGCCGTAACGAGAACAGTACCGCTTCGCTGCTCGACACGATCAAAGACCATATGAAAGGGCAGATTCTCCGGCCGTGCCAGAGGGATATTGCCGAATGTATCACCGAATTTCGCGCGGCCTAACAGCGGCGTGTCAACATTGACCTGACTTGCGCGGAAATACAAGGCTCCTTCTTCGACGATAATGTTCCCCTGCATCGTAACCGCGGCGGGGCGCCCGAGAACCTTCGTGTCAGCCGTCACGTCAATGCCGTCCGGCTCGATATGGACGCGGACATTTTGAAGTTTATCAACTTTTCGCTCGATCATGGCCTGCATGTTTTCGTCATCCATGGTACCGGCGAGATCCAAACGTTCAGCCGAGCGGACACGAACCACTCCGTCCGTCAGATATTTCGCCAGATTGACGTCAATATCCTCACCTTCGACCTGCAGGCTGTCGAGATAGGCATGGCCGATTTTGACATGCCGCATGTCCGCCGAGAGTGTATCAATACGCCCGAGTACCAACATAAAGGCCGGAGACGAATGCATGTCAAGGCTTACGTCCTGGGCCGATGTCTTATCGACCAGTTTCGTCTGCAAAAGCCCCGTTGCCATCGCCGGCAGAAGGAACTCGCAAGACACGGTTAATATTATGAATAACAAGCCTAGAATAGTCAAGCCTTTTCGCAAAATCATCCACCTGCCTTTTTCGGAATAAAAAGCCAGGAGCATAGCCCCTGACTCCTTCACGTCAAATCAAATCTCATGGTTGGCTTTCGCACTCAGGTAAGCGCGGATGAACATGTCAAGATCGCCGTCCATGACAGCCTGAACATTACCTGTCTCGGCATTCGTACGGTGATCTTTGACCATCGTATACGGCTGGAAAACATAGGAACGAATCTGGCTGCCCCATTCGATCTTCTGCTGATCGCCTTCGAGTTTGGCGAGTTCCGCTTCCTTCTTCTCCTGCTCGAGTTCAAAGAGTTTCGCGCGCAGCATTTTTAAGCACTGTTCGCGGTTCTGGAGCTGGGAGCGTTCATTCTGACACTGGACGACAATTCCCGTCGGGATATGCGTCATACGGACAGCCGAAGACGTTTTGTTGATGTGCTGTCCGCCTGCGCCCGATGCACGGTACGTATCAACGCGGACATCCGCCATGTTGATGTCGACTTCGACGGCGTCGTCGATTTCCGGCATGATATCACAGGCCGAGAACGACGTATGACGGCGCGCATTCGCGTCAAACGGCGAAATGCGTACGAGACGGTGGATACCCTTCTCCGACTTCAAAAAGCCGTAAGCATTGTGACCTTTGATAAACAGCGTCGCCGATTTGACACCGGCTTCATCGCCCGGAAGCAGATCCGCCGTCACGACGGAAAAACCGTGACGTTCGGCCCAGCGGCCGTACATACGCAGAAGCATCTGCGTCCAATCCTGGGCTTCCGTTCCGCCCGCACCGGCGTGCAGGGTCAAAATCGCATTGTTTGCGTCATAAGGCCCCGACAGCAGGACTTCGAGCTGGAGGGACTCGATGCCTTCGCGGATCTCGGCGATCCCGGCCTGAACGTCTTCCTCGACGCTGTCGTCCTTTTCTTCCATGCCCATTTCCCAGAGCGTCTCGACGTCTTCGTATTTCGTGACGAGATGTTTGTATTTGTCGACGCTGATTTTGACGTCATTGAGCTCCTGATTGATCTGCTGGGCTTTTTCCGCGTCATCCCAGAACGTCGGCTCGCCCATCTTATATTCGAGCTCGGCAATCTTTTCTTCTTTTGACGAAACCTCGAGGGAGATTTCCATCTGATCGAGCTGTTCCTTGACTGCCGTAAGCTCGGGTTTTAAATCCTCTAACATGTCATTTCCCTTTCGCTATGCGTAAATTCTTATTTGTTGCGTCCGCAGCAGTTTTTGTATTTCTTGCCGCTGCCGCACGGGCAGGGATCGTTGCGGCCGATCTTTTTGCCGTCGGCATTTGTTGCCTTATGCTGTACCTCGGCGGCACTGACGTCACTGCCGTGAGAAGCCTGCGCATTTTTCAGGTGGTCTTCGAGCTGGGAGCGCTGTTCTTCGATCGCGTCACGGCGTTCCGGCGTCACGATGCTGACATGATACATGAGCATCGCGATCTGATCCTGAATGGCGGCTTCCATTTCCTCGAACATGTCAAGGGCTTCGATTTTATACTCGACAAGCGGATTGCGCTGACCGTAAGCACGCAGGCTGATACCTTCACGCAGCATATCCATACGGTCGAGGTGTTCCATCCACTTTTTGTCGACGACGCGGAGCATGACGACTTTTTCGAGTTCGCGCATGTTTTCCTCGCCGAAGAGCAGTTCACGCGTACGGTAACCGTCGGAGGCAATCTTTTCGAGTTCTTCCTTCAGTTCGTCACGGCTGAGTTTCTCGAGTTCTTCTTTCTTGAGGCTGCCCTGCGGCGCATAGATCTTCTCGGCGTCCTCGATGAGTCCGTCAAGCTGCCATTCTTCCGGATAGAGCTGTTCGTTGGCGTACTGATCCATTTCAGCTTTGATGATATGACCGACCATGCCGATGATGTTGTCACGCAGGTTTTCGCCTTTGAGGATCTTGCGGCGTTCGCCGTAAAGAACCTCGCGCTGCTGATTCATGACATCGTCGTATTCGAGGACGTGTTTGCGGATGTCAAAGTTACGGGCTTCGACTTTCTTCTGCGCGTGCTCGATGGAGTTCGTGATGAGTTTATGTTCGATCGGCTCGTCTTCCTCCATGCCGAGACGATCCATGATCTTCGAAACGCGTTCGGAGGCGAAGAGGCGCAGCAGATCGTCCTCGAGGGACAGATAGAACCGCGAAGCACCCGGGTCGCCCTGACGTCCGGCACGTCCGCGCAGCTGATTGTCAATGCGGCGGGATTCGTGACGTTCCGTACCGACGATGAACAGTCCGCCGAGTTCCGGCACGCCCTCGCCGAGCTTGATATCGGTACCGCGGCCTGCCATGTTCGTCGCAATCGTGACGGCGCCTTTCTGGCCGGCGTCCGCGATAATCTCAGCTTCTTTTTCGTGGAATTTCGCGTTGAGGACGCTGTGAGAAATACCGCGCTGACGCAGAATCGCGCTGAGTTCCTCCGACTGCGTGATCGACGTCGTACCGATGAGGATCGGCTGACCTTTCGCGTGGATTTCCTCGACGGCGTTGGCAACGGCCTTATACTTGGCGCGTTTCGTCTTGAATACGAGATCCGGATGGTCGATACGGCGGACCGGACGGTTCGTCGGAACGACGATAACCGGGAGATTGTAAATCTTGATGAACTCGTCTTCTTCCGTCTTTGCCGTACCCGTCATGCCGCCGAGTTTGCTGTACATACGGAAATAGTTCTGGAACGTAATCGTCGCGAGCGTCTGGGATTCGCGCTGAACTTTGACGCCTTCCTTCGCTTCGATGGCCTGATGCAGACCGTCCGAATAACGGCGGCCTTCCATGAGACGTCCCGTAAATTCGTCGACGATGATGATTTCATTGTTGCGGACAACGTAATCGCGGTCGCGTTTCATGAGGGCTTTCGCGCGCAGTGCCGCCGTAAAGCAGTGCGAAAGCTCGAGGTTTTCCGGTGCATACAGGTTTTTGATCCCGAGAATACGCTCGATTTTCGGCACGGCGCTGTCGGCCGGGGCAACGGTTTTCTGCTTTTCGTCAACCGTATAATCCGTGCCTTCCTTGAGTCCGGCGACGGCTTTTGCCATGATGACGTACATATCCGTCGATTTCGAACCCGGTCCCGAAATGATGAGCGGCGTACGCGCTTCATCGATGAGGATCGAGTCAACCTCGTCGACGATCGCATAGTTCAAATCGCGCTGAACCATCTGGTCTTCGTAGAGAACCATGTTGTCACGCAGATAGTCAAAACCGAACTCGTTGTTCGTACCGAACGTGACATCGCAGCTGTACGCATATTTACGCTGCGGGAAATCCATGTCGTGCGCGATGAGGCCGACACTGAGTCCGAGATAGCGGTACAAACGTCCCATCCACTCGCTGTCGCGGCGGGCGAGGTAATCGTTGACCGTGACCATGTGGACGCCTTTTCCCGTCAGGGCATTGAGATAAACCGGCAGCGTTGCGACGAGCGTTTTACCTTCACCGGTACGCATCTCTGCGATACGTCCTTCGTGCAGGCACATACCGCCGATGAGCTGAACGTCAAAATGACGCATACCGAGTACGCGGCGCGAACCTTCGCGGACAACGGCAAACGCCTCCGGCAGCAGGTCGTCAAGCGTCTCGCCGTTCGCAAGACGTTCGCGGAACACATTCGTATATCCCGTCAGCTTATCATCCGTCAATCCCTGCATCTGCGGCTCGAGGGCATTGATTTTATCGACGACAGCCCGGTAGCGGGCGATCTCTTTATCGTTATTGTCGCCTAAGAATCGTTTCAGAAATCCCAGCAAACAAACTCACTCCTTTTAATCATATGGACACTTACCTTCCAATATTATCAGACTGTACTTTAGAAGTCAAAAAAAAGACCGCCGCAGCGGTCTCTTTTGTCAATTTTTTGTTTTGTGTCAAGCGCCCGGCTCGATGAGGCCGTAGTTGCCGTCATTACGACGATAAACAACGTTGATCTCCTCGGTGTTCGCATCGCGGAAAACGAAGAAATTATGGTTGAGCAGATTCATCTGCATGATGGCTTCCTGGACATCCATCGGTTTGACGACGAAATGTTTCGTCTTGACGACGGCATACGTATCGCCCTCGTCTTTGATATCCGGAAGCGCCGACGGCTGAACCATGCCGGCTTTGAAGCCTCCCTCACGGAAACGGCGTGCCAGTTTCGTCTTCTGTTTGTGAATCTGACGCTCCAGTTTCTCAACAACCAGGTCGATGGACGTATACATATCCATCGTGGACTCCTCGCCGCGGAGAAGTACGCCGCCCGGGATCGGAACCGTAACTTCGACGATGTGACGTCCTTTCGAAACCGTCAACAGTACGGTAATATCACCGACGCTGTCGAAGTACTTCGTCACCTTGCCGACGCGTTTCTCTACGTATTCACGCAGGGACGGAGTGATTTCAATGTTTTTGCCTCTTACAGTGAATGTTGCCATACGACACATCCCCTTTCTTATTTTACGGGAGCCGGGAAAGTCCCTTTTTCCCGCTTGATGTCCAATTGAAGGGTTCTTGAACCTTTCTTTACTTCATGTATTCGACAAAGCAGGCGTAAACCCTCTTTTTTACGGCAAAAAACGCAAACAAAAAAAGCCCTGATTACTCAGGGCCTCATTCGGTATGATTAAGCTTTTACGACGTTGGCTGCCTGCGGGCCGCGTGCGCCTTCGACAATGTCGAACTCGACGGTCTGGCCTTCATTCAGAGTCTTGAAGCCCTCGTCCTGAATTGCCGAGAAATGAACGAAAACATCGTTGCCGTTTTCCCGGGAAATAAAGCCGTAACCTTTTTCTGCACTGAACCATTTTACCTTACCAGTCATGATGAGATTCCTCCTACGCATATTGACCGCCTTTTCTCGTATGCGGCCACCGTGTTTAATTATACGTAGTTCATCGTGTTTTGTCAACGAAATAAGTCAATTTCAGAATTTTTCACTATGAAAACAATGACAGATTCGGTATACCGGTGTCCTCAAAGAACTTTCGAAAGGAATGCCTTGGTACGCTCTTCTTTCGGGTGCTCGAAGACTTCCTTCGGGTCGCCCTGCTCGAGAATCTTGCCTTCGTCAACGAAAAGCAGACGGTCTCCGACTTCGCGGGCAAAGCCCATTTCGTGCGTAACGATAACCATCGTCATGCCTTCCTCGGCGAGTTTGCGCATGACGTCAAGAACTTCGCCGACCATTTCCGGGTCAAGTGCCGACGTCGGTTCGTCAAAAAGCATGACTTTCGGTTTCATCGCGAGCGCACGCGCAATGGCGACACGCTGCTGCTGACCGCCGGAAAGCTGATTCGGATAAGCCGCCGCACGATCGGCAAGGCCGACGCGGTCGAGGAGTTCCATCGCCGTTTTTTCGGCTTCGCTGCGCGAAACGTGACGCACCTTGATCGGCGCGAGCATGATGTTTTCGATAACCGTCATATGCGGGAAGAGGTTGAACCGCTGGAATACCATGCCGACTTCTTCGCGGACTTTATTGATGTTCGAGTCCTTGCCGAGCTCGATGCCGTCGACTTTTACCATGCCGGACGTCGGCACTTCGAGATAGTTCATGCAGCGCAGGAACGTACTTTTACCGGAACCGGACGGTCCGATGATAACGACGACTTCCTTCTCGTTGACCGTCAGGTCAATGCCTTTTAACACTTCGACGTCACCGTACGATTTATGCAGGTCTTTAATTTCGATCATCGGTCTTGTACCTCCATTCCAGATATGCTACGAAACGCGAAATCGTCAGCGTCATCGCGAGGTAGATCACCGCAACGCTGAACCAGATCTCAAGCGATCCGTATGTTTTTGCGATAATGAGCTGGCCGCGGCGCGTGAGTTCCTCAAAACCGATAACCGATACGAGGGACGAATCTTTGAGCAGCGCGATAAACTCGTTGCCGAGCGGCGGAATGACGCGCTTAAACGCCTGCGGGATAATGATATAACGCATCGTCTGCACCCACGTCATACCGAGAGAACGTCCTGCTTCCATCTGACCTTCATCGATCGACTGAATGCCGGCGCGGAAAATCTCGGCAACGTACGCGCCGGAGTTGATACCGCACGAAGCAATCGCCGCGAAGAACGGGTCAACACGCTGACCCGTAATGACCGGCAACGCAAAATATACGAGGAAGATCTGAACCAGGAGCGGCGTGCCGCGGAAGAAATCGACGTAAATCGCACCCAGCCAACGCAGCGGAAGAATGCTGCAGATCCGCATAATACCGACCAAAAGGCCGATGACGACGCCGACTGCTACGGAAAGGACCGTTATCTTGATCGTAACGCCCGCTCCGAGCAGCAGCAGCGGAAAGGAATTGACAACCAAATCGAAGTTAAAATTCATCGCTATCACCTTACCATACTCTGACTACATAATTATTCAAACCGGCTAAATAAGAAAAAATTCATTCTCATTATATTTCAGGGAAAAGAGACTGTCAATCCGCATATGTCACCTTTTGACGGTAAAAGTCCCCCGAAACGCAAAAACACCGTATCCGAAAGGATACGGTGTTTTTTTATACAAAGAAACTGTTTACCAGCTTACTTCATCTGATCTCCGAACCATTTAGCGTAGATCTTGTCATACTCGCCGTTTTCTTTGAGTTTTTTCAGGGCATCATTGACCTTTTTCTGCATTTCCGTATTATCTTTTCCGATTGCGATACCGTAATCTTCAGCCGTCAGGCGTTCCGGCAGAGCCTTGACACCCGTAGCGCCGGTTTTCGTGATGTAGTAATCGTTGACCGGACGGTCATTGACAACTGCATCGACGCCGTTGGCTTTGAGTTCCATGAAGCAGTCAGCCGGCGTGTTGAGTTCTTTAACTTCAACGCCTTCGATCTTCTTGACCTCAGCTGCACTCGTCGTACCGATCTGAACGGCTACTTTGTGGCCTTTCAGATCCTGGAATTTCTGGATGGCCGTTTCATTGTCGCGGACAACCATCGTCAGACCGGACTGATAATACGGATCCGAGAACAGAACGTTCTGTTTGCGCTCGTCCGTGATCGTCATGCCGGAGATGATGACGTCAATGTTTTTCGCCTGCAGGGCCGGGATCAGACCGTCAAAGCCGATGTTCTGAATCTCAACCGTGTAGCCCATTTCCTTGCCGATCGCACGGATCAGGTCCATATCGAAGCCCTGATACTCTTTCTGGCTTTCATCCTGGAATTCAAACGGTGCAAAGTCAACCGTTGCGCCGACTTTCAGGACTTTCTCGCCCGAGGCGGCACCCGAACCGCTTCCGGAAGACGAACTGCCGCCGCAGCCTGCGAGCGTCAGCATCATGAGTGCGCAGACAGCAACGAGTGCGATGAGTTTTTTCATCTTAGACATAAAATCCCTCTTTCTCTGTTCTTTTTTCTTACAGAAAAGACAATGTCCGGACGAACAGTCATCCGGACGAGCCTTTACCATACTCTTGTATTATACCACGCTTTTGCCTGCGTGAAAAGAATTAACCGCGTCTGGAACGGCGTGCATTGAAGCAATCGCGGCAATATACCGGACGATCGCCTTTCGGTTCGAACGGTACTTCCGTTTCCTTGCCGCAGCCGGCGCAGATAACCTTGTACATTTTGCGTTCTTCCGTCGCACCGTCACGCTGACGGCGGCGTTTGTCACGGCAGTCGCGGCAGCGTACCGGTTCATGTTCGAAACCTTTTTCCGCATAAAATTCCTGTTCACCGGCCGTGAATACGAATTCTTTGCCACAGTCTTTACATACGAGAGTCTTGTCTTCAAAAGCCATTGATCCTATCTCCTTACCATTGAGTCCTGTTGACGGGAACCGCCCCGTCCGGCTGACTTCCTCTCAGACTGCGATACAATACGGCAGCAAAAAGGAAACCCGATGAGCGTCTAAAGGCGCCTGTTAAAGGCATTATATCCTTTTCAGTTGGTAAAAGCAAGTATTTTTTTATTTTCGTTAATTTTCTGTCTAATAATAACCACAGAAAAAAACGGAACCGTGCCGACATTTGACACGATTCCGTTCCGTAAGCGGTAAACCGGATTACATGCGTCCGCGCACGCGAACCTGCTGCGGCAGGCGCAAAACGCGGCAGCTGTTGAGAACAACAGCGAGTGTTGCCGTATTGTGAATGACGGCTGCCCAAAGAGGATTAATCCGCCCTAAAGCGCCGAGAAGCATTGCACCGGAGTTGACCAGAATTGTCGCCATGAAGTTCTGATGGACGAGCTGCATCGTACGACGTCCGAGAACGAGTGCTTCCATGAGGCGTGACGGATCTTCCGAATGAATCGTCACGGCCGAAGATTCGGCGGCAATATCCGTTTGACGTCCGCCGAGCGAAACGCCGACATCGGCAAATGCGAGTGCCGGCGCATCATTGATGCCGTCACCGACCATCATGACCGTACCGCGCTGTTTGAGCTGATTGACATAGGTTGACTTGTCTTCCGGCAAAATCTCGGCGTGGTACGAGTCAATATCCATATCCTGTGCAACTTTGGCGGCGACTTCTTTCGAATCACCCGTCAGCATCACGATTTCGTCGATACCGTAACGGCGCATTTGATTGAGTGTCTTCTTCATATTCGGACGAACCGGGTCCTCGATGGCGATGACACCGATAAGTTTCTTGTCACGTGCAACATAGAGGAGATTCCGTCCGGCGAGGTCGCCGTAAAGGCTGCCGTCATCGTCAACGCCGTTTTCGGCGAGGAATTTCCGGCTGCCGACACGGATGACACCGCCCGCAAAGCCTTCAAAATCCGGCACTTCGGCGTACATGCCGCGCGCTACGACCGTTTTTGACGTCAAATGCTGCGGCGTCTCCCAGCCCTGTTCTTTGACGTATTTCTGAATCGCAACGGCGAGCGGATGAACGGAATGCTGTTCCGCCGATGCCGCAAGGAGGAGCATTTCCTTTTCTTCGACGCCCGGAGCCGTACGCATAAAGGAAATCTGCGGCACGCCGACCGTCAATGTGCCGGTTTTGTCAAGTACAACCGTATCCGTTTCTGCGAGAGCTTCGATGTAGTTGCCGCCCTTGACGAGAATACCGCGTTTCGCCGCGGCGCTGATTGCCGCCGAAATCGCCGTAGCCGTTGACAGTTTCAGGCCGCAGGAGAAATCGATAAAGAGCAGATTGAGTACGCGCTGCCAATCGCGTGTCGCGCCGTAAACGATACCGGCTCCGAGGAACGAGACCGGCACAAGGAAATTGGCCATATGGTCCGCGAAATTCTGCACCGGAGCCTTGCGCGTCTGCGCTTCTTCGACAAGATGAACGATATGGGCAAGTGACGTATCCTTACCGACTTTCTGGACGGTAACGACGAGTTCGCCGGCTTCGACGACACTGCCGGCATAAACCGGCGAACCGGCGTGTTTCATGGCCGGATTTGACTCACCCGTAATGGATGCCTGATTGATCGCGGCGTCACCGGCGATGACGCGTCCGTCAATGACGATTTTTTCACCCGCGTGAACGGCGATCGTGTCACCGGCTTTGACTTCTTCGACGGGGATTTTTCGCTCGACATCGCCCTCGACGAGCCAGACATAGCGCTGGTCCAGGGAAAGCAGTCCCGAAATCTGCGAGCGCGCCTTTTCCGCGGCATAACTCGTCAACATCTCGGCGACATTGCTGAGTGTCAAAAGCGTCAAACTCGATTCCGGTTTCCCGGCGAGAACGGATGCGATAACGGCCGTTGCCGTCAACGTGTCGGCATTCGGCTGACGATCTTTGACCATCCCCTGCACGCCGTTTTTAATAAATTTACGCGCGATAAACAGAACAAGCAGATTGCGCGCCATCTTCATCGATAAAAACATCTGCGGCGACGTGCGTTTGAGGATCTCCATACCGGCAAAGCTGGCCAGCGAAATGAGCGCGTCACGGCGATATTCGCTGAGGCGTTCCGACGGAGTCACCGACTCCTCTTTGATGCGTTTGAGCAACGCGATGAGATGCTGCTGAATTTCGCCGACGGGAAGCGTGCCTTTGTACCAGATTTTGACCAGACGCTCCTCGACAACGACAGCCGCAACGGTACGATAACGGCGCAGCTGCGCGGCCAGGTGAACGCGTTCTTCGCGCGGGAGTGCGATCTGAAGCGCGAAATTATATCTTCCGTACATCATACCGTCCGCCATCCTCTCATGAGTGTCAATGCCCACCAGAGCATTTGCGATCCCGACGGAGCCTGATGAGTCAATACGAGTTTACGCAGGCCGCGCAGCAGGAACATGACGGAAGCGAGCGAGCTGATGTCAAAAACTCCTCCCGTCAAATCTTTGATCTGACCGCTGAGGGCACGCGCCGAAGAACGGACACTTCGCGTCAACGAACCGGCGCGCGCCACTTCCTGATCCGCGAAATCCCGAACCGTTTCCTTTACCGATTTCGGCGGAAACAGACGCGCCTGCAGCCATTTGACGAGAAGGTCCATCTTGGCTTCATAAACGGAATCGTAGACAAAAAGAATACTCCCCGTAGCGGCATTCGCCGTGACCTGATCCAAAAAAGACAGCTGATTGAGTTTTGACGTCAAAAGGGCGGCGAGTTCCGGGCTCATCCCGTCCGTTACGCGGTAACGGCGACGTCCCGGGAGTTTTGACACAAGCTGCAGCGGCGATTGCGGCACAACGCGTTGACGAACTCCCTGAACGGCACGTCCGACCGAGCGGCGAACTGCGGGACGTACGGCGGGGCGGCTGTTTCCCGCGAGCATTTGACGGATACTCTTTCCGAGTGCCGCACCCATCATAAAACCAGAAACATAGGACATCTCGTTACCTCCTTACATGCGTACGGATATAATCCTCCACGCGGCGCAGTTCTGCATTCCGGCGCAGGATTTCCGGCGTATAGCGGATCAAAATCGACCCCGTCAACGTATTCGTCTCCACCTGTTCAATCTCGGCAAATGCTGAGAGTCTCGCCTTGACCTGCTGTTCAAGTCCCGGATTGTTGATCATTTTCCGGCTGTGCAGACGGATTCTGCCCGGCAGATAGGACGAAATTTCGACGGAACGGATGATCAATTCCAGCGTCGACTGCGGAATCGAAAAATTACCCATCATATTCAATATGCCTGCCTCCCCTTCCGTTTTCATTTGAAAAAAGAGACTGCCGCTCATCTTGCGACAGTCTCCCCTTTCAGAAAGTACCAGGATTAGTTTTTCTTGGCTTCCTGTGCTGCGATGAGGTCTTCCAGTTCTTCCTTCTGACGCTGCAGCTCAGCCAGCGGCAGTTCTGCCGTCGGAGCAGCCGGCTGCATAGCAGCCATCTGCTGTTCGCGCTCCTGCATGAAGCGATAGCCGAAAATACCGGCAACGGCACCGACTGCGAGGCCGATCCAAAAATCTGTTTTCTGGAACATGATGTACATCCTCCCTCACTGAAATACTTTCTATAACAAGCGGATCATATGCTCCGCTCATTACCGAAGCAAATGCGTCAACAAAAAAGGATACACCTTTTCCGCCGACATACCCATAATAACACGAATGGGAATCATTGTCAAAAGTGTATCCGTTTTTACTTTCGAGAAAAAGTTTTACATTTCCTTAACGGGAATTGCACCGCGAGAGAGCGCAATGGCGCCGGTACGGGCAATCTCAATGATGCCGTATTCCTGCAGGAGTTCGCAGAGCGCGTCAACCTTGCCGCGTCCGCCGGTGAGTTCGACGACGATATCCTCCGGTCCGACATCAACGATATTCGCGCGGAAAATATTGACGACATTGATGATATCGGCGCGCGTTTCCCGCGTCGCGCGGACTTTGATCAGTACGAGTTCGCGGCTGATCGACTCCGTTTCCGTGAGATTGACGATCTTGATGACGTCAATGAGTTTCGACAATTGATGAACGACCTGGCGCAGCTCGTTGTCGGACTCGACGGAGACGACAATATGAATGCGCGTCACGTCAGCTTCTTCCGTGTAGCCTGCCGAAATACTTTCGATGTTGAATGCTCTGCGGCTGATCAGGCCGGAAACATGCGTCAAAACGCCGGGTTTATTGTCAACGAGAACGGCTAATAAGTAACGTTTCATTTTTCCTCGCCTCCCAGAACCATCTGATCCAGACGTTTGCCGCCCGGAACCATCGGCAGGACATCTTCGTCCTCCGGAATCATGATGTCAATGAGCATCGGACCTTTATGGGCCATGAGTTCCGGCAAACGCGACTCGACTTCTTCCGGTTTTGTCAGACGCACGCCCGGAACGCCCATCGCTTCGGCGAGACGCACGAGATCCGTCTTGCCTTTGAGCTCCGACTGAGAATAATGATGGTTGTAGAAAAGGCGCTGCCACTGTGCGACCATACCGAGGATGCAGTTATGCAGAACGACGACTTTGACGTCAATATCGTTGTCTGCGATCGTCGCAAACTCCTGACAGTTCATCATAATACTGCCGTCACCGGTAAAGAGGACAACCGGTTTGTCCGGAATACCGACTTTGGCGCCGAGTGCAGCCGGCAGGCCGTAACCCATCGTGCCGAGTCCGCCTGACGTCAGGAATTGACGCGGTTCACGGCTTGCATAGAACTGAGCCGCCCACATCTGATGCTGTCCGACATCCGTTACAACGATCGTGTCATCGCTGCAGAGACTGCTGATTTTGCCGATTGCTTCTGCCGGTTTGATGACATCCTTGGACGGGATGTAGCCGAACGGTTTCTCGTTGTTCATCGCCGTGACATGATCGCGCCATTCCTTGAAGCGGTCACCTTCCGCCGAAAGTTTCTCGACTTCTTTAAGGAATAACGGCAGCGACCAGCGCAGGTCGCCGACAACCGGATAATCCGCAGCGACGTTTTTGTCAATTTCCGCCGGGTCAATCTCAAAATGCGCGACTTTGGCTTTCGGGGCAAACTGACTCGTCTTTCCTGTTACGCGGTCACTGAAACGCATCCCGACGCAAATTAAAAGATCGCACTGCTGGATTGCCATATTTGCCGCATAGCATCCGTGCATACCGGCAAGGCCCGGATAACCGTCTGTTCCTGCCGGCAGACAGCCGAGTCCCATGAGTGTACTCACCGCCGGCATACCCGTGCACGCAACGATTTTGCGGACATATTCGGCCGTATCGGAAAGCGTGACACCGCCGCCGACAAAGAGAAGCGGACGTTTTGCCTTTTGCAGTGCCGCGACAACGGCGCGGACATCGGCGGCTTTTCCGTTATTATCGTCCGTATATCCTTTCAACTGAACCGTTTCCGGATAATGGAAATCGATCTCGGCATTAAACACATCCTTGGCAATATCAATGACAACCGGACCGGGACGCCCCGTACGCGCGATATAAAACGCTTCCTTCATGACACGCGGCAGTTCGTTGACATCTTTGACGAGATAGTTATGTTTTGTAATCGGCGTCGTAATGCCGCTGACGTCAGCTTCCTGGAACGAATCCCTGCCGATATACGGCGTGGCGACCTGACCCGTGATGCAAACCATCGGCACCGAATCCATATTGGCCGTTGCAATTCCCGTCACGAGGTTCGTTGCGCCCGGACCTGACGTTGCAAAGCAGACACCGACTTTCCCCGTTGCACGGGCATAGCCGTCTGCCGCATGCGCCGCGCCCTGTTCGTGACGCGTCAAAACATGCGGAAACTTCATCTTATACAACTCATCGTAAAGCGTTAATACGGCGCCGCCCGGATAACCGAAAACGACGTCAACCCCTTCTTGTTTCAGGCTTTCGAGGACAGCCTGAGCACCATTCATCCGCACAATAAGTCACCTTCCTGTTTTTCCTGTATTTTGTATATTATACCCTAATATGTTACACAATTACAACTTTTTCTTATTTTAAAACCCTTTTACCGGTATAATCGCTCGCGAGGACGAGTCCCGTCACAGGGCCGGAACCGGCTTCCCGCAACGTTCGCGCGCATGCGCCGAGCGTCGCCCCTGACGTCAAAATATCGTCAAGAAGCAGGATCGGGCGTCCTCGTACCGGACCGGGATCGGGGCAGGAGAACGCACCCGTGAGATTTTCGCGCCGTTCTTTTGGCGACAGACGGTACATCGGACGCGTTTCTTCCCGGCGTGTCAACGCACGGTGAAATTCGATGCCCCGTTCCTCCAGCCACGGGCCGAAAATGAGCTCGACCTGATTAAACCCGCGTTCCCGTTCGCGCTTTGCGTGCAGGGGCACCGGCACGGCAAGAACATTTGACGTTAAATGCAGCTGCTTTTCCTGTGCATGGATAAACGTCAACATGCCGGGAAGTTCCGCACGCTTTCCCTGATACTTCAGCGAACGGATCGAACGGCGCAGTCCGCCGCGGTAACGTCCGAGTACCCAAACGGAAAGATCCGGCAAATGCACGAGTTCGCCGCGCGAAGCATCCGTCAAACAATCGCGGCACCATGCACCGCGCGTTTCGACGGTTTTCCGGCAAAGCGGACAGCGCGGCGGAAAAAAAAGGGAAGCTGCCGCTTCCCAGATGTCAAAACCAAATCCCATACAACCTCCATGTCAACTGCGCAGGCTCGGGAAGAAACTGTGCTTGCCTGCTTCGTGTTCCCAAGCGACAACGGCCGTCAAAACCGCACCGCCGACACAGCGCGAACGCTCGGAAATCGTATAACAATCGGCCTGCGTCAATGTCGGATGAACGTCAAGGATCTTCTCACCCTTCTTTACTTCGCAGTCATCCGGCATGGCCCCGCGCAGTACGCCGTCAATTTCCGAGCGGATCTCAATCTGTCCGCCTTCCTTGCTGTGAATCACCGCAATCGCTTCGCCGGCTTTGACAAAGCTCGAGAGACCGCGCAGCAGTTCCAGTTTGCCGTCAACCGGCGCAAACGTCAGCTGCTCTTTCTGATCCGATACTTCGTCACTGATCCCGTCCGTTTTCGACGAATATCCCTCAAAGATCAGGCGCCCCATATTATGTCCGCGCATCGTTTCCACAACGGTATCAACATCCTGACCGGCGCAGAATCCCGGACCGAGTGCGATCGTATGCTTTGCCATATCGCGCTCTGTACCGAGGTTTTTATGTGCGACAATCGCGTCGATGAGAACATCCGGTTCGAGTTTCCAGATGCACTCCGCCTTCGGATCCTCGATCATGATGAGCTCGCCCTTCTTGACGCGTTTGTATGCTTCCTTCAGGTTTTTCGCCTTCTTGCACGTCACGCGTTCTACCGTCTGTTCGCCGCGGTACATCGCCTCGGAAAAGGAAACCGTTCTGCGTACAGCTGTCGGTTTTGCCTGCTCCAATACAAGGACACGATAACCGGCCCGGAAAAGAGTATGAATGACGCCGCTGGCCATTTCACCGCCGCCGCGTACGATAATCAGATGTTTCATAAAGAGAACGCCCCTTTTCTCGAATAGATTAATCCTTTACGCATATTATACATGATTTTACATTTCCGTTCCATATGAACGTATTGTTTCGTCTTTGCGGATGTTTTTTGTATTCATTACGTTTTTTCCGTCGAGCTATTGAAATTGTCTGAAATCTATGCTACTATAAGCATGTAAGGAAGAGATAAGGAACACAGAGTTACCGGAGTCCCGGAGGGCGATGGCGAACGAAAGGTTCCCAGCCGAAACAGGCTCTCTTCAAACACTTACAGGAAGGATGGGATGGTTATTGAATATAATGCTTAGCAGATCTTCCTTCTCCTCTGACTAGCAAGTGCATTGATGAAGTACAAGAATATCCGGTTAGCGAGTCCGGGACGAAAGGATGGCTCAGGGCTGTCCGGCGTACCCCAAAAGCTGCGGAAGTGTGGAGCACATCGTCAGTAAGGTAAAGGAATCGATCCATTTTCCCGGGGTTCATCCAGACCATCGAACTATTGCCGAAGCAATCCGATATCTTTAAAGAGATTTCATGTTGCAGATCATTTGAATTCGATGAATACGTGCACAAAATGAGTGAATACGATCACTTAATTGTTTCAGCTGAACATCGTATACATCGCGGGATTCCTGCTTAAGAATGAGTCCTGCAGACAAATGAATATCGAGGTTAAGTTAATTTATGACGAACATCAGTTAAAAGCCGGTTTGCGTATCTGTCATTGAAGGGGCAGGAACGTCGAAGCCGGCTTTTTGTGTGCATTTTTCCCTTCTCTGCTATCGCGCGTCAACGTTTTTGACGCCAATGACACTACCGATGTAAAATAAAACAGCCGCAGAAAACCGAAACGGCCATGTTTACGTTTCGATTTTTCGCGGCTGTTTTTATGTATCTATCGGATACAGCCCCGATTAATGGTCTTCATAGGGACGGACACGCAGTTTAAGCCCCTTCTTCTTGCAGATCTTGCGGCAGGCTTCGATCTCTTCCGGACTTTCGACATGGTCAACGACCGTCATGACAACATTCGGCACATACGGCTGACAATGCTGTGCAAACGTCAGCATCGCTTCAT
>CACXCC010000058.1 GCA_902766015.1 uncultured Veillonellaceae bacterium | reverse complement strand
GAGATCATGCGGCAAAATGACCGCCGCGACGGAAACAGGTCCCGCGAGCGGCCCCCGCCCGGCTTCATCAACCCCGGCAACGAGTTTCCACCCCTTGGCCCACGCTTCGTGTTCAAACGCATAAAGCGCGGCGACGCGCTCCTTTTCCTGCAATTGACGTTCATAACGACGCACAGCGCGCTCGACTGCCTTACGCGGATCTTCGCGGCAGCAGGAAAGGAAATCCTCGCTGACGTCAGATGATGCGAGCATCGCTTCGATCTGTTTGACCGTATACTTTGACAGATCCCCCATCACGCCTCGCCGCCTTTCGCGTCTTCCGGCACCGCATCGAGCGTCACGAGGCCGAGTTTCCCCGCGCGGAATTCATTGAGTACAACCGTCTGCGCCTTTTCGAGGTCAACGATACCGCCCTTGACAAGACAGCCGCGCTTTCTCCCGACCGCTTCGAGGAGTTCGAGTCCCTTCTCCGGCATCTCTCCTTTAAACTTAAACCGTTCCTGCAGACGCTCCGGATAATCGCGGCGCAAAACTTCGAGAAGCAGCGCGGCCGCCTGTTCCCGGTCGTAAATGTCATCGTTGATCGCGCCCGTAAACGCGAGCTTCAGTCCGACAACCGGATCCTCGAATTTCGGCCAAAGAATGCCCGGTGTATCGAGAAGATCCATGCCGCCCGCGACTTTGATCCACTGTTTCGCGCGCGTCACGCCCGGTTTATCCGCCGTTTTCGCCTTTGCCGCACCCGCGAGGCGGTTGATGAGCGACGATTTGCCGACGTTCGGGATGCCGAGGATCATACAGCGCGCCGGACGCGGTTTGCCGCCCTTATTCACAAAACGATCCGTCTTCGGTTTTGCGAGTTCCTGCGTCAGGGCAACGAGCTGTTTGAGCCCTCTTCCCTTCGTCGCGTCAACGGCCGCCGCCGGGACTCCCTGACGCTTGAAATACGCGATCCACGCCTTCGTCTTCGCCGGATCCGCGAGATCCGCTTTATTCAGCGCAACCACGCGCGGTTTCCTCTTGATAATCTCTGCGAGCATCGGATTCGCACTGCTCGAAGGAATCCTCGCGTCAAGCAGCTCGATCACAACGTCAACGAGCTTCAAATTCTCCTCGATCAGACGCTGCGCCTTTTTCATATGCCCCGGAAACCACTGCAGACTCGGCAGGTCTTTCAAATTGTCTTTATCCATATCTATCCTTATTCCTTTCAACCCTTGTCATTACTGGATTTGTTGTTCATACCGGCAAGTATTTTTCGAGCAAATCTCGTTCAATCTTTATCCCTATCATACCTTATTTTTCCCCTATCCGCAAAATTTGGTGGGCAAACGGCGGGCAACGGCGAGCAAAATATACGAGCAGGCTGCCGAACAAGTATAATGGACCCAAGGATTTAGACCAGCGGTAAAACGTTTAAGTGTGTGATACAATACCAAGTAACACAACGGGAGGTAATGATCATGCCCAAGAAAAAGTACACTGCCGAATTCAAAACGAAAATCGTCCTGTCCGTCCTTGACGGATCCAAAGAGTTAAATAGAACGTGATTTTCTTCAGGATTGCTTTCGCGCAGTTGGCGCTCCCGTCCCCGACGTCCCGGAATTTGATCCGAAAGATTGACGGACTCTCCGTACGGCGTCAATGCGACCTGCTCAAACTGAACCGTTCAAGCATATACTACCAAGCCAAAGAGCCGCTGGGCTGATAACATCCTGATTGAACGCTGGTTCCGCAGCCTAAAAACGGAACAGATATATCCAAATGACTATAAGTCACCGCGGGAGCTTCGCCGGCTGATTAACGACTACATCCATGATTACAATACGGTTCGGCCGCATGAGAATCTCGGATACCGTACGCTGGAAACTGTCTACAACGAATATTTCGCTACGCCGCAGATTGATATTGCTTGACACTCTTAAAATTTAAAACTGTGGGCTTAACAAGAGGCCCATTATCATCGAAAAACACCACTTGAGCTGCTCCATTATACTGCATGTGAAATAACGGAGTTAACGTTATCAACTGATACCGTTAACTCCGCGACGCACCAGCTTGGAATTTTGACACGATTTTCCGCCGCGTGATATACTAAAAACAGAAAAGTGATTTTAAGACTCATGCTTATGAGACAGTAAATAAGGAAGTTATTCGTCATGTTCCAAAACTAAAAAATTTGTTTGAACGCTTATGCTTATCCGATACCGAAGGACAGCTCGGATTGAATGATCCGCAGCGACACATCCCCGAGACCTCATGCTTTGATGACTCGAATTGGCTCTTGCGCTTTATTGCTCACCGTTTTGGGATATGACAAAAGGGGGCTGCTATGGAACGATGGGAAGACTGGTGTTTTTATTCGTGGCGTTGATCGCAGCGGGCGTCTTTGTTTTTTATGCGCACGCTGGCGTGGAAGAATGGAACCGAGGCGGAGCGGCGGCCGAAGTGCTGAAGGAAGCATATACGAGTGAGACGAAGGGAAAGAAAGTATCACAGGAAAGTTATATCAAATATTACATCCATTTCACCCGATATTACCGGGCAACCTTTGTTTACGAAGTGAACGGAAAGACCTATCAGGCGAAGACCGATACGGGCATCGAGCTTTGGGATGAAGAAGAAGTCCACTACGATCCCGCTGATCCCGCGAAGTGCTACGTCGGCCAATATCCCCGGCAGGAAGATGACAGTGGTGAATGCTTCGGCATCGCCGTCGTAGCGCTTGTCACAGCGATCGTTTTCGGCGGCAAAGCTCTCGGATGGCGCTGAGTCGCCGCTCCCGTCTATCGGATGACGGACATAAGAGGTTGTTGCAGTTATCGTGGGCCCCAGGCTTTGATAGGCGAACAGAATGGATCTCTTTTTATTGCACCAACTCGATAATTAAATACTAAAAAGGATGTGCATCCGTGAAGCGTCACAATGCACATCCTTTTTCTTTGCAAGTCAGCGCACCCAGTACACGCGCCCCGGCTTCCGCGGAAGCAGCCCGCTTTCCGGGCCGTCCGGATAGCCGAGAATGAGATGACCGATACCTTCGTACCCGTCGGGAATGCCGTTTTCGCGGAGGAACTGCTGCCATTCCGGCTCCGCGAACGTTTCTTTGGCACGGTTAATCCAGCAGCTGCCGAGGCCGAGTCCGTGCGCCATAAGCATCATGTTGCCAAGGACGAGACTGCCGTCTTCGCGGCAGTTGTTCATTTCCGTCTTGTTGAGGACGATGAGGATAACCGGCGCACCATAGAACGGGTCAATTCCTTCCTTGCCGAGATATTTAGCGTTGACTTTCGCGAGGCGTGCATGCACGTCGGGATTCGTCACGGCGACGATGATCGGCGTTTGACGGTTATGTCCCGTTGCCGCGTAAAGCCCGGCCTCGATGACTTGATTGATGAGCTCTTCCGGCACCGGGTCTTTCTTATAACGGCGCACACTGCGGCGCGTTTTGATAAAGTCGAGAACGTTTTCCATGAAAAAACCTCCTTTTATACGTCATGATCTTACTTCTATTTTATGCGTTTTTCGCCAAATCATCAAGCACCGCTCCATGAGGATACCGTAAAACCGGCTTCCCTACAGACATTTCCGCATGCTGCAAACCCGCCGTTAATCCTCTATTGAGCTTTTCATTTCAGCCGTTCGAGGTCTCCACGCGACGAACATGCACGCAGTCCATAAACGCCACATCGTCTGCACAGCCCGGTATCCCGCGTTTGACCTCAATAAAAAGGCCGTCCGGACAAGCCGGACGGCGGAAAGAAGAAGCTAAAGCCTCTTCGAGGAAGAGCACATTATTGACCGATCAGAAAATCGACATGAACCGTAGCGTTCATCGTCAGCGAACCGGCCTCAAGCGGCGTCTCATACGACATATCTTCCGCTTTGGCCATCGAAGCCATCAGGATACGGTTTGAACGGTACGGCTGCATATAACCGCTGCTTTCCGTCACATTCTGAACGCCGACAATGCGTTTACCGAGTGCCGCCGCGAGAATATCCGCTTTTTCGCGGGCATCCTTGCAGGCATCCGTCAACGCCTCTTTGCGAAGCGCCTTCGTATCGCTGGCCGAAAAGTCAAGCGAGCTGACCTGATTGCCGCCGCTTGCGAGCGCCGCGTCAATGACCTTGCTCGTCAGGTCAAGATTACGAACCTTGATGATGACGGAATTATTGACCATGTAGCCGGAAATCGTCTGCATGCCGTCCTTCTGCGTGTTGTACTGCGGATAGAACGAATAATTCGCGGTCTGGATATCTGCATCCTTGATGCCGAGCGCTTTGACCGCGTGACGGATCTGTGTCGCAATCCGGGCATTTTCATTGCGGGCCTGCCCGGCGTCTTTATTTGACGTCACGACACCGACCGTGACCGTCGCCTGATCGGGTGCCGTCGAAGCCGAACCTTGACCGTCAACCGAAATAATCGGCGCATCTTTGGCTTCGGCTCCTGCCGGCACAACGGCGACAAGCAGCGCAAGAACGAAAAACAGGGAACGCAGTAAGTGTTTCATAAACCATACCTCCGTGTCATTCTGCTTGGGACAAATCGTGTCCCATCCTCTCTCACGCTACATTGTAATCGTCAATTATGAAAATCTGCTTAGAACGTCAACCGACAACCCACTGAACGAAGAACGCAACCAGCGGGATCGTGACGCAGGCAATACCGATAAAGTCAATGTAGACACCGGTACGAATCATCTTGGTAATGGGGATATATCCGGAAGCATAAACAATCGCATTCGGCGGCGTCGAAACCGGGAGCATGAAGCCGAGCGACGACGAAAGAGCAATGGCAACAGAAACCGGAATCGGGCTGACACCGGCCGAAATTGCAGCCGTAATGGCGAGAGGTCCGATCATGTTCGTTGCAGCCGTGTGACTCGTAAGCTCGGAAAGGAGCAATGCCATAACGGCGAAGATTGCGATAACGACGAGTTCGGGGACGTCACCGCCGAGCGAGCCGACGATCATGTCACCGACCCATGTGGAAAGACCCGTCTTATACATCATACCGCCGAGGGAAAGGCCGCCGCCGAACAGGATCAGCGTGCCCCACTCAATACCCGTAACAGCTTCTTTCCATTCGAGCGTTGCACGGCGGTCTTTGATATTCGTCGGAATCAGGAAAAGGAGAAGCGCTGCGACCATCGCGGCAACGGCTTCCGGGAACAGACGATTGTACATTTTGAGAACCGGGCTCGTGCTGCCGAGAGCAATCGAAAGAATACCCGGGGTAATCCAAAGGATAACGGCAACGGCAAAGCAGATAACCGTATTTCTCTGTGCCGGAGTCCAGCCGCCGAGTTCTGCTTTCTTGCGGCGGATGAATTCTTCGGCACCGTCGATGCGTTCAACTTCCGACGGGAACATCTTCGACAGGAACAAATACGCAATGATAAAATAGGCGACCATCGCGATGGCGCCCCACGTCATCCATTCGAAGAACGAGATATGGATGTCAGCCATCGTGTCAAGGAAACCGAGCATGATCAAGTTCGGCGGCGTGCCGATCGGCGTCAAAACACCGCCGATGGAGCAGGAATACGCCGTCATAAGCATAAGACCCGTTGCATATTTGCAGTTGTACAGGTCAAGTTCTCTGCCGTTCGCTGCAAACATTTCTTTGATCGAAGCGAGCAGGCCGAGGCAGATCGGGAACATCATCGCGGCTGTTGCCGTATTGCTGACCCATCCGGAACAAAGTGCAGCGGCAAGGCCGACCGCGAGGAAAATACGTTTCGGATTCGATCCGACCCACGAACGCGACAGCAGCCAATACGCAAAGCGCTTGTCAAGTCCGTGCATCATCATCGCTTTTGCGAGGATAAATCCACCCATAAACAAGAAAATCATCGGGCTCGCAAAAGCGGCAAATGCGGCTTTCGCCGTTGCAACGCCCGTAACAATTGCCAGAACCGGTCCGATCAGTGACGTTACCGGAATAGGAACCGGCTCCGTGATCCACCACGTTGCAACAAATACCATAATCGCGAGCAGTTTGTGCGCCTCGAGCGAAAGTCCGCTGATCGGGGTCATGAAAATGAGAAATGCGAGTAACGGTCCGCCGATCAAACCGACGGTACGTCGTATCGCGTCAAAGTTCTTTTCCTTCTCCTTGACCGCCATCGCCTCTGTTCGGGCGCTCGTCTTCTTTTGGTCCATTCTCTCTTCCTCCTCTTTCTCTCATGCATGATTACTACGAACCGATAGTAATCCGTTTGACATGTCTTATGATACCCAATCTTTAGACATTTTTCAATACCTAAATTGAATTTATTTTATTCTTTTTAGTTATTATTATACGGTTATTTACCCCAGATATCCCCGAAAAAACCAATATTATCAGGACTTTACCAGTCTCCCGCAGAAAAGATGCCAACACGTCAAATTCCCCGCGCGGACAAAGTGACGCGTGTCTATAGCAAAAGTCACAGTGCGTTTTGCACGCGATTGAATACGTGAGTCCCCACCGCCTCCGACGCGTTAATTTCCCCCGCAGCGATACACCGGATTGACACGTCAAGATCCGAGATGACACGTCAATAACGGAAAACGCGCACACAAAAAGAGCGCCCCTCTTTCGAGGAGCGCCCCTTTATCGGATCGCCGGATGCGATAATTATTTGTAGAATTCCGGTTTTTCCATAGCCGGTTCGATCGGTTCGATCTGGCGCGTTTCCTGAGCTTTGACCAGAGCGTCAGCCGTGATAGCTGCGAGATAGCCGTCCCAAGCCGTCGGGCCGCCGATGATGCCTTTTGCAGCGTCATCAACCCAAGCCTGAACTTCATCATCATATGCATCATGGAAACGAACGAAGCAGTCGTTCTCGATTTCCGTAGCAACATGAGCTGCTTTGCGGATATCCGGATAGGACAGATGCGGCATTTTGATTGCGCCGTCTTCGCAGACAACTTCGCAGTTGATGTCATAACCGAATTTGCAGTTGACGAAGACTTCATCGTCAACGCAGATGCCGTTCTTCGTGCGGAGGAGCATGATCTGCGGATCATACAGTTTCTCATGCGAATATTTCGTCTTGCGCGGGAAGAGGACCTGTGCGGAAACGAAGTCATCGCCGACGAGCCAATGGATGACGTCGATTTCATGGATAGCCGTATCCGTTACAGCCATCGGCGTGTCATAGTTCGTGCCGACTTCCGGATTGCGGTGCGTGCAGTGAACCATGAGCGGTTCGCCGTAGTTGCCGGATTTCAGCAGGTCTTTAACCTGATTGTAGCCTTTGTCATAGCGGCGCATGAAACCGAGCTGGATGAGGTGTTTGCCGGATTTAACTTCAGCGTCGATAACTTTGAGGCAATCCTCAGCCGTCGTGCAGAGCGGTTTCTCGCAGAAAATGCGTTTGCCGGCTGCAATAGCTTCGAGCAGAGCGTTTACATGAGCAAAGCCCGGCGTTACGATGAATACGGCGTCAACGTTCGGATCGTTGATGAGGTCTTTTTCATCTTTGTAGATTTTGCAAGCTTCGCCGGCAATAGCA
The DNA here is from genome assembly GCA_902766015.1 of uncultured Veillonellaceae bacterium. Classification (GTDB taxonomy): domain Bacteria; phylum Bacillota; class Negativicutes; order Selenomonadales; family Selenomonadaceae; genus RUG11126. The sequence goes on along the minus strand of CACXCC010000058.1, from coordinate 29,239 downwards.
GCGCCCTTCTGTGCGAGAGCGTCAACCATATCAGCGACAGCAACAACCTGTGCACCCGTCGTACGATTCGTAATACGATCAATGTGGCTTCTGCCCATACCGCCGCAACCGATAACACCAACGTTTAACATGATAAATTCCTCCTGTTCCATGTTTAAAAACTTTTTATAAACTTGATGCGGCCGGCCTTTGATTCCTTGTAAGAAACCGGCCGCTTTTTAACTTTGTCTTCTATATATATAGGGAAAAGTTTGCTTCAAATCAGAAGTTGCGTTTGATGACAGCTTCGGATTTCTCTTTGCCGATGCGGTAAACATCTTCCGGATCCATCTCGTAGTATTCCGGGCGGAAGAGTTCGAGGGAAACAACATCTTCTTTCCAGCCGATCTTCTTCAGCGTCTGGAAGATCTTGTCGAGCTGGATGCAGCCGTCGCCCGGCCATACGCGGTCAGCGTCAACGAGAGCACCGATCGGGAAGTCTTCCGTGTCGTTCAGGTGAACGATGAAGATCTTGCGGCCGTCTGCCTTTGCGAGGTCTTCGAGGCGGGAACCCATGCCGTGGAAGTGGAAGCAGTCGAGCGTGATACCGACATTGTCCATGTCAACATCCTGGATGACGCTCCAAGCATCGGCAAACGTGTTGATCGAAGCCGTCGGGCCGCCGATGAACTCTACGGAGATGCGCATGTCGTATTCAGCAGCGATAGCGCCCATCTCTTTCAGGCATTTAACAGCGGATTCATGGATTTCCTGACGCGTAACTTTCTGCAGGTCAACCGTCGGAACCGTGATAACCGTTTTGCAGCCGATGGCTTTGCCCCATTCGCACATCTGGCGAAGTTCGTCGAGAACCTTCTGGTAATCTTCCGGCGTGCGGTTGTTGAAGAAGCAGAGCGTGTTGAACGCCAGCGGTTTAACGTGATGCGTCTCGAAGTAATGAGCGAGATCTTCGATGGAATGTTCTTTCAGGTAGTCAACCATGCAGTCCATCGTACGCGGCTCGATCATGTCGTAACCGTATTTCTCGCAGAGCTCGAGGTCGCGCTCCAGGCTGGATTTTTCGAGGGCCGTTGCTTCATTCATACTAAGTCTCATGATAATTTACTCCTTTTTTGTTTTATCTTGTTGACCTTAGGTTATCTCTTGTTTATGGCTTTATTATAGGCAAAATACGCCGAAAGGTCTTTCAGTATTCTGCCTGTTTTGTTCAAAATTTGGTGTCAATATTCCGCCGTTTTTGCACAATTCTGCAAAGCCGTACAATTTGACGTCAAAACGGCAGTAAAAAAGCGGGGAGAATCCTGTTCTCCCCGCCGATTTGACGTTAAACATATATGCCGGTTTTCCCGAAATTAGCCATAATCTTATTGAGCTGCTTATACTGATTGTCCCCGACACGGTATTTCCGATACGATTGCGGCGACATACCGATGAGCTTTTTGAACTGATTGTTAAAATAACTCAGATTGTCATAGCCGACATCCGCGCTGACATCCGTGATCGACCGGTCCGAACTGATCAAAATCCCCTGCGCCTTGCCGATGCGGCAGCGGATGATATATTGAACGGGCGACATCCCCATCCGTTTCTTGAACTGATGATTGAGCGTCGACATGCTCATATGGACATTGTTCGCCAGGTCCTCCATACGGAAGGTTTCTGTATAATGTTCGTCAATATACTGCTTGACCTCCATAAACGCCTGCTCTTTTTCGTCCGGCGCCTCCATCGGCTCAAGATTCGTCTGACGAATCAAAATCGTCAGGAGCGCATACAGCAGATAATGACATGATGTCGCACTGCCGCGTTCCCCTTTGTCGAGCTGGTGCCACATGACGGAAAACAGCGACTCAACCTGCGGGGCGAGATCCCCGAGATGGATCACCGGAATAAAACGGTGCGGAACCACCGTGCCGGAGGGCAGACTCTTGCGCTTCATCCCTTCGATACCGCAGTTATAAAAACACATGCCTTCTTCCGGATTGGCGACTTCATTATGCATGACACCTTTATTGTAAAGGATGAGATCACCGGCCTTGACTTCATAAACGCGCTCGCCGACGGAAATACGCCCCGACCCTTTACTGATATACTGGATCTCCAGATAGTCATGCGAATGAAACAGAGTCGGCAGCCGCGTCTGCTCTTCATTTGCCTGACAGACATACAAAAGCTGCAACTCTTCCTGTGCAAAGTCCGGAATAAAACGACTCGTATTATAGTAAACAACAGCCATGAACACAACCCCTTCCTGACATGTTTTTACCATTGTTTTAGAGAAAATTTTTTCTGATTCCGATTCCTTTCATACTATTTTACCAGATTTTGGCAAATAAAGCCAATTAAAGATAAAAAAGAGCCCCTGCCGAAGCAGGGGCCGAATGTATGGAAGTATTGGTAGGAAGTGATTGTCAGTTGGTAAATGAAAGGTTGATTAAGCGTTTTCGCCGTGATGACGGAAGTCATGCTCGATCTGCTCAAGCGAACGGCCGCGCGTCTCCGGAACGAACTTGAAGACGAAGAGGAGACCGATGAGGCCGATGCCGGCGAACATGAAGAACGTAGCGGAAAGACCGAATTTCGAGAGCAGGACCGGGAACCAGAGACCGATGAGGAAGTTCGTGATCCAGAGGCAGAGAACTGCACAGCCCATACCCATGCCGCGCATACGCTGCGGGAAGAGTTCGGAGAGAAGCAGCCAGGTTACCGGAGAAAGGAAGCCCTGCTGGAAGAAGAGGAAGGTAACCGTCATGCAGAGAACGAGGTACGGAAGGAATGCGGCACCGTCAAAGAGGTTCGAGATGAGACCGATGAGGCACAGGCAAGCCATCGTGCCGATCTGGCCCGTCATGATGAGCGGGCGGCGGCCGTGACGCGTCATCATCCACATGCCGAAGATCGTGGCGCCGACGGAAATGACACCGTTGGCAATGTTACCGATAAGAGCAGCTTCCGTGGAGAAACCGGCTTTCATAAGGATCTGCGTGCCGTAATACATGATCGAGTTGACACCGGAAATCTGCTGGCAGATTGCGACACCCATGGCGATGAAGACGATACGACGGACCCAGGGAACGGTGAGATCTTTATAGGTAGCTTTCTGAATTGAAGCTTCCTGAGCGAGGTTGTCCTGAATTTCATTGAGTTCGGCGATAGCGCGGTTTTCTTCACGAGCGCGTCTGAGAACTTTCAGAGCTTCGCCGATCTGACCGTTAAGAACGAGCCAGCGCGGGCTTTCCGGCATAGCGAGCATACCGAACCAGAGAACGACAGCCGGGAGCGATGCAAGTGCGAGCATGTAGCGCCAGATATGAGCCGTGGAACCGAACGTCGATCCGAGGAATGCGTTCAGGCAGAATGCGAGGAGCTGGCCGGAAACGATCATCAACTCGTTCTGCGTAACCATACGGCCGCGGCGCTCTGCCGGCGACATTTCGGCGAGGTAAGAAGGAACGGTAACGGAAGCACCGCCGACGGCGAGGCCGAGCAGGAAACGGAAGCCAATCAGGATCTCTGCGGTCGGAGACAGCGAGCAGCCGATTGCTGCAACGAAGAAGAGTGCGGCGAGGAACAGAAGCATCTTGCGGCGGCCTTTGGCATCCGCGAAACGTCCGCCCGTGAACGATCCGATCGCTGCGCCGAACAGCAGGCCGCTGGCGACGAGACCTTCCGTGAACGGCGAAAGGTTCAACTGATCCGGACGCGCCATGTAGACGAGAGCGCCGTTGATAACGCCCGTATCATAACCGAAGAGAAGTCCGCCGAATGTGGAAATGACGGTAACTTTCTTCAAAAACTTCTGCGGTGTTTCCTGACTCATTTTTAAATTCCCCCTCATATAATTCAATAAATCTTGAACACCTGAAATCTTCTGATTATTTGTTACTTTGGATCCCTTATGATGATCCGAACTGCCCTCGCCCGGCTTTTCTGCCGGACGCTTGATTCAGCAGCCCGGAGTAAGTGGTGATGATAGGAACGAATCGGCAGTTATAAATGATGTATGAGTTCTTTAACAGTTCTCCATCAGTTTTCTGATGCAAGTACATTATAACCGCGTTTTGTGCGACAATTCTTGCACTTTTTTTCTAAGTTTGGGCCGGTTTTTCTATCGTTCGGACGCCGTTTTTATACTTTTTTGCCGTCCCTGACCCCCGGACCCGCTTTTTTACCCCCAAAAACTATACAAAATTGTCCTTCCGTCTACTCAAAGCAGACCATATTCTGATCATAAGGTAACCAGATGCGATCCGTGCTACATGCAAGCCTCAAATTTCCGCCCCGTATTCCCGATCGGCTCGTCACTGTATCGGACTCCGGATGTGCCGGCGATACGTCACCTGGATATCACCCGGTTTTGACGTCAGCTGCGTCGAAAATTTTTCGTGTCACGTATACGCAGGCATATAATGATAGATTTTGCAAACGGTCGAAACCGCTGCCGAAAATCTTACGAATTAACTGAAAACACCCCTTGACAAAGCCGATTCGGGATGCTAATTTAAAAGCAACAGTTCTCCATTAGTGATTCGTGTAAGATCAAAATCGTGGTGGGTTTGATCCATTGTCAAATCATTATTGGGAGGTTTTTAATCATGAAAATTGCATTTGACGTTGACGTACTCTCCAAACAGATGAGCATTAACGATCTGGTTCACCAGGTTGCCGACTGGGGCTACAAATACATCGAGCAGTCCCCGCATCCGCGTATCAACCCGTTCTACAAACATCCGCTGTTCTCGAAAGAATGCGAAGCAGAATATCGCAAAGCGATGAAAGAAACGGGCGTTGAGATTTCCTCCTTCATCTGCGTCTATCGCTGGTCCGGCCCGACCGAAGAGCAGCGCAAGATGGCAGTTGAGAACTGGAAAGCTCTCATCAAAATCGCCGTCAACATGGGTGTTCCGGTTATCAACACGGAGCTCTCCGGCGATCCGAACCAGGCAGAGATCTGCAACGGTATGTGGTTCCGCTCCATGGAAGAACTCCTGCCGATCATCGAGCGTGAGGGTCTGCGCGTCGAGATTCAGTCTCATCCGTATGACTTCTGCGAACTGAACAACGAGACCTGCGACATGGTTAAATCGTTCCGTTCCAAGAACCTCGGCTATGTTTATTCTTCCCCGCACGGCTTCTTCTACGATCAGGGCAAAGGCGACGTTCGCTCCATGCTGAAATATGCCGGCGACGAACTGACGCACGTTCTGTTTGCTGACACGTTCAACCAGACGCTTGACTGCCGTTACATCCTGAACCCGCCGACGCTCAACGCTCGCGGCCGCGAGGATGTTTCCGTTCATCAGCATCTGCCGCTCGGCGAAGGTGACGTTGACTTTGACGGTATCTTCGAGACGCTGCGCGAGATGGACTTCGCCAACAAACAGCTCAAACCGGATGCTCCGAAAGTCGGCGGCGACAACATCGCCTGCGTTTCGATCTTCGGTTTCCCGGAGAAGATGAACAAAGTTGCTCCGGAAACGCGTGAACGCATTGAAAACGAACTCCTGAAGAAATAATTGTATAGAGAAATTTGGAGGAATTCCCATCATGGCAAAGACTGAAGAAATCGCAATGGAGATCATCTCGAAAGCCGGCGACGCCCGCGCAAAGATCGCTTCCGCACTCAAAAGTGCCCGCCGCGGCAACTTCGGCGAAGCGGAAGACAGCCTGAAGGATGCCAACGCACTCCTCATCGAGGCTCATCAGATTCAGACGGAACAGCTTCTGAAGAAAGAAGCAGAAGGTCAGCTCGAAGGCCCGTTCAATGTTCTCATCTCCCATGCTCAGGATTATGTTATGACCGGCATGGCTATGAACGAAATGGCAAAAGAGATCGTCAATCTCTATGCGAAGGTTCGCGCTGCAAAATAATCATTCCTTTTGGGAAACAAAAGCTGTACATGGGCTTCGGCTCATGTACAGCTTTTTTATTTCCCAATTTCAGGTTCCCTCCCCGCTGCGGCGCCGTCATTTGACACGTCAGCCGCAGTGTCAGCGCGGACGATCCAAAAAAACGAAAACTTTTTCAAAAAAGACTTGCATTCTGTCAAAGACGTGATATACTGAGATCATAAAGAACGAGCTCGAGCTCGTTAAAATTTTAAACCTTTTACGAGCTCGAGCTCGTAACAAAAAGCAGCAGGAGCATACGGAGGTATTTATTATTATGGAACTTTCAATCTGCACCGACGTATTCGGTAAAATCCCGTTCACGGAAATGCTCGACAAAGTCAAAGCTTACGGCATCCCGGCTATCGAGCTGACGACAGGCGGCTGGGGCGGCTGCTTCTTCGTTCCGTCGGCCGAAGAACTCATCAACAACCCGGACAAACTCAAAGCATTCAAAGACGAAATCGACAAACGCGGCCTGAAAATCTCGGCCCTGAACTGCTCGGGCAACCCGCTCATCGACACGCCGATGGGCCATGCACACAGCAAAACGATCCATGACACGGCAGTCCTCGCCGGCAAACTCGGCGTCAAAACGATCGTTACGATGTCCGGTCTTCCGGCAGGCGCTCCGGGAGACAAAACGCCGAACTGGATCACGTCCACGATTTCCTGGCCGGAGTTCGACGGTGTCAACTACATGGTCGAAGCCGTCAAATATCAGTGGGATGTCGCTGCCAAATGGTGGAAAGAATTCGCTCAGTTCGCCAAAGACAACGGCGTTGAAAAGATTGCGATCGAGGAATTCCCGTGCCAGCTCGTGTATAACGTCCGCAGCCTGAACAAACTCATCGAAGTTGTCGGCCCGGAACTCGGCGACATGATCGGCATGAACCTTGACCCGTCCCACCTGATGATTCAGGGAGCCGAGCCGATTGCCGCAGCACGTGCCCTCGGCAACAAGATTTACTACGTCCACGGCAAAGATGCCCGTATCGAACGCGGCCTCTCCGACGTAGACGGACTGCTCGAGAACCTGCCGGTAACGGAATCCGCCAAACGCACCTGGAACTATGTCGGTGTCGGCTGCGGCCGTGACCTCCAGTGGTGGAAAGAGTTCTTCTCCGTTGCCCGCATGATGGGGTACAACGGTTATGTCTCCCTCGAGATGGAAGACCTCACGATGAGCGTCGAAGCCGGTCTGCAGACTTCGATCGACGCCCTCAAAGCCACGATCAGCAAATAAGTCCCTCCTGTTTATCCGTCCTATTCCTCTATTTGCGGGCGGATATCCTTTTTACCACATTACGAGCTCGAGCTCGTATGAAAAAATATATAATACATGAACAGTCAAAACGAAAGGTAAGGTAATGATCATGAAAAACGGAATGCTTCAACTCGGTCTCATCGGTGCAGGCGGAATCGGTCGCACGCATATTGAACGTATCAACAATGTCCTGCAGGGCGCACGCGTTGTCGCGATTTCCGATGCGTTTGTCGAAGGCGGCAAAAAAACGGCTGCCAAATATGACGTCAAATTCGTCGAGGACGGCTATGAACTGATCAACGACCCGGAAATTGACGCCATCATTGTCACGACGATTGACAAATTCCATGCCCAGTACGTTCTCGCCTGCATCAAAGCCGGCAAATACGTATTCTGTGAAAAACCGCTCGCACCGGAAGCCGATGTCTGCCGTCAGATCGTCGAAGCCGAAATGGCCGGCGGAAAACGCCTCGTTCAGGTCGGTTTCATGCGCCGCTACGATTACGGTTATCGTCAGCTCAAAAAGTACATTTCGGAGCGTACATTCGGCGAACCGCTGATGCTCCACTGCGCACATCGCAATCCGAGTGTTCCGGACAGCTACGATACGCCGATGGCCGTTGAAAACTCCATGATCCACGAAATCGATGTTCTGCGCTGGCTGCTCGGTGAAGATTATGCTACGGCTCAGGTTGTATTCCCGAAACGCACGCGTCACGCGCATGAAGGTCTGCAGGATCCGCAGATCATGTACCTCACGACGAAATCCGGCGTTCGTATCGATGTTGAAGCCTTTGTCTGCGACAATTACGGCTATGACATCAAATGCGAAGTCTGCTGCGAAGATGCCATCCTGAACCTGCCGGATCCCTCCAATGCCTGGATTCGCACGAATGCCTCGATGATTCATCCGACCTGCAAAGACTGGTCCGACCGCTTCGTTCAGGCTTACAACACGGAATTCCAGGAATGGATCGACTCCGTCAAAGCCGGTAAACTCGTCGGTCCTTCCTCTTGGGACGGCTACGTCGGACAGGTTGCCGCTGCCGCCGCATCGAAAGCCCGTGACACGCAGACGGTCGTTGACATCCACGTTGACGAAACGCCGGACTTCTACAAAAACTAAATTTTACTAAGATCCTGCTATGCACCGGGAGCACAGATTTCCTCTCGCTCCCGGTCATTTTTTAAAATTCCGATCATAGAATAAGTTCCTCAAAAGATGTCCGTGCAAAATCGTACGGACATTTTTATTTCATCCGCATAACATTCTTCACCGCTGCTTCGCATCAAAATTTTCCGGTTCAAATTGATTTCTATCATGGATCCGCTTACAATAAAGGTAGATTTCCGATAAGAGCTTTCCCCTGCACAGAAAGGTTCGTTATGACTACGATCAAAGAAATCGCCGCTATGGCCGGCGTACACCGTTCGACTGTCGATAAAGTCCTGCATCACCGTGAAGGTGTCAGTGACGAAGTCCGCCGCCGCGTACAGAAAATCATTGACGATGTCCATTATGAAGTCAATCCCATCGGCAAGGCGCTCAAACATCAGCAGGACAAAATCCGTTTTGCCGCCGTACTGCTTCAGGTTGACGCGCTCATCGAATGGCGTCAGGGTATTGACCGTGCGGCGCGTGAACTGAGCCGCTTCAATATTGAAGTCGAATATTTCCTCATTGACTTCCCCGATGCCGGTCAACAGGCTTCGGTGCTGGAACATCTCGCCGATCAGGGTTTCAGCGGCGTTATTGTCTCTCCGCTCAACGATCCGAGTGTCGAATCGGCCCTGAAGACGCTCTTTGACGCCAATATACCCGTCATTACACTGAATACGGACTGTCAGGACAAAAACCACCGTCTCTGCTTTGTCGGTCAAAATATGGACAAAGCCGGTTACGCGGCGGCTCGTATGGCTTCGCTCTTTTTGAACGGACGCGGCACGATCGCCGTACTCGGCAGTACGCGTTATCTGACGGCTACACAAGAACGCGATGCGGGATTCCGCCGTTATTTTGCCAATATCCGTCAACCGGTACGCATTCTTCCGTTTATCGAAACCTTAGAGGATCCGCAAAAAACCTACGCTGCCACGCAATCCCTTTTGACACAAAACCCCGACCTGATTTTCGCGATCAGCGGCTGCGTCAAAGAAATCGGGAATACCCTGCGCACATTACCGCCGTCACAACGTCCTTTCCTCATCTGCTTCGAAAAATACCCCGTCATCAAGCAGATGATCCGCGAAGGTATTGCGAGCTGCTCGATCAGTGGCGATCTCGTCAATCAAGGATATACCGGACTCAACCAACTCTTCCGTTTCGTCATGATGCAGGAACGGCCGAAAACCGACGTCATCTATATGCCGATCGGTATTCAGCTCATGGAAAATCTCTGACCTTCGATGAAGTTCCTGTCATGCTCAGGAAATACAGATATAAAAAAGCCGCCGCGCGTTTTGTTGACGCGCGGCGGCTTGCCGTTTCCGGCCGATATCGAATCAGCTGTCAATCAGCCGAAGATCCGTTTCAAACGATTTTTCTCGTTTTCTTCCATCAGAGCAACATATTCGACAACGCTGATAACCATAAGGCTGATGCCGACTACCGAAACGATTTCAACCATCGTAACCGTACCGAGATAAGCACCGACAACCATCGTCGTCAAAGCAACCAAAACACTGAGAACTGCCGTGCAGCTCAGAATCGCACTCGTATCTTTATCCATCATCATAAAAATGACCTTCTTTCTTTTTCCAGCTTAACTTTCTAAGCTTTTTCTCTTAACTTCTTATCTTTTCCTTTTGACACCGTCATTGTAGCATGGGCTTTGCAACACCGCAACAGGATAGTGTTTTCACACAATTCACCATATTGCCATACCGGGGTGCAGTCGTATTGTTGCCTCCGAATCGTCATGTTTCTGGGTCTGAGTAATACGATTTGACCAGAAATGCCTCTTTTTTCACCACAAAGAAGTTATTTTCAGAAAACTATACCAATGCAACCGTTTGTATAAAAGGGCAAAAAAGATCCCGTATCGGTGGTGATTCACCGGTACGGGATCTTTCGGGATTCGGACGAAGCCGTTTATTGTGATGTGTGATTACTCGTTCGTTTTGACGGACTGCATGTCATCGAGCGTCATGAAGTAGTTGATGCCGCTGGCGAGGGAGAACCAGACAACCAGTACGAATGCGGCAATTGCCGGGGAAACGGTACCGAGGAAGGCTGCGACGATCATCGTCGTCAGGACAACCAGGGAACCCAGGATAGCCGTGCAGGCCATTAATGCTTTTCTCGTTTCTTTATCCATTAACATAAGAAACACTCCTTTTTTCTTCTGTTCTTTTCTTTTCCTCTTGACACCGTCATTGTAGCATGGGCATACTGCCTCTGCAACAGGATAGTTTTTTCACACAATTCACCATATTAGCATAGTGCGGCTGACTTGTCCGATTACGATGTAAGCGCGTGTTTCTTATAGTATCAATACGAAATAATTCGAGAAATGCGGTCGAAGTTACCCATAAAATTGTTACATTGGAACGAAAATGACCATTAATCGAGACGGGAGTGGGGCGCGGAGGCGGCGGGCTGAGCTGTCGGCTAAACGTCAGACGGTTTCCCTCAATTTTGTCGCCTCAAATCAAACCGCTGCGCTTAAACAATTTGAGGCTCCGTGGGAAACCGTCTGACGTTCTTAACGCCTCTTGCAGCAACGCCCGCCGCCTCCGCGCCCCACTCCCTCACGTTTCCTCTTCCCGGCAAACAACGAGCCCAGGCAGTATAACAAAATTTCACGAGCTGTGTGTCGTCAAATAAACGCCGATAAAAATGGACGCGGCACCGATGAGCTGGAGAGCACCGACGACTTCGTTGAACATCAGGACGCCGCCGATCATACCGACAACCGGCGTGATATTCTGGAAAATGGACGTCAGACTCGGCCCGGCGTGCTTGACACCGATATTCCAAAACAGCATCGCCATAATGCCGCCGAAAATAACCGCATACGCATACGCGCCCCAGAGAGCCGGCTCCATATTGACCGGATGGAAATCATTCGTCACGAGACCGTAAAGCGACACGACAATCGCGCCGAGGAGGCCCGCCCAGCCCGTCGTCATCGCGGCCGAAATATGCCCCATAACCTTCAGCGCGATAATCGAATAAAGCGTCCAGAAAATCTGCGCACAGAAAAAGAGAATATCACCGACATTGAACGCGAGATGCGAAACAACTTCCCACGAACCGTGACTCACGACAAGCAGCGCGCCGATAAACGAAATGAGAATACCGAACCACGATAAGAGGCTCAGGCGCTCACGGATCAAAATCGCCGCAAAAAACGCCGTAATCGCCGGCGACGCGGCCGCAATCAGCGTACAGTTCGTAACCGTCGAATACTGCAGACCCGTAAACTGCATGACATTATTAAACCCGATACCCGTAACGCCCATGCCGATCAGAGGAATCCAGAGCGATTTCGGCGGCAGCCAGTGCTCCCCGCGCGAACACGCGATGAGAATCAGCACCGGTCCGATAATAAAATAACGCATCGCCGTAATCGTCACCGGCGACCACGCCGTAACAAGCCATTTGATACAGAGCGGCTGAATACCCCAAATTACCGTTGTCAGAATCAGCAGCGCATACGTCCGCCGTCTTTCCTGATCGGTCATAGTACCCCTCTTTTCCCTTTCGCATAAATTTTGAGTATCTTTTGATTTATATATGGTTAATTTATCGCATTCTCTCGAAAAAGTCAATTTCTTTTGAACCAAAATTGACACAAAAAACGCACCCCCCGCTTTCCGGAAAAGAATCCGAAAAACGGGAGCTGCGCCCGATATGTTTGTTGACGTCAACCGTCAATCCTTTATCCATGAATAAGGCCGCGATAATCGGCAATCCGCCCGCGCGGACGTATAACGGTCATTTCGCGTCAATCGCCGCACGCATGGCCGCGATGAGATCCATCGCTTCCTGCTCCTTGCCTTTAATCAGACGTCCGACAACGGCACTGCCGACAATAATCGCATCGGCGTACTGTGCCGCTTCGGCCGCCGCTTCCGGCGAGCCGATGCCGAAACCGATCGCAAGCGGCGTATCCGTATATTTACGTGCATTGGCGCAAACCGCGCCGATCGTACTGTAGTCAATCTTCTTGACGCCCGTAACGCCGTTATTGGACACGCAGTAGACAAAACCTTTCGCGTCCTTACACGTTTCCTGCATGCGGTCTTCCGTCGTGCCCGGCGTAATAAACTCGACAAGTGCAAAATCATTTTCGGCGCAGATCCGGCGCATTTCGCCGGATTCCTCATGCGGAACGTCCGGAACGATCACGCCGTCCATGCCTGCTTCCTTGAAATCCTTGACGAATTTCTCAAAACCGTAATGGTACATATTATTGATATAGCCCATGCCGACAACCGGAATCTGCGTGAATTTGCGGATCTCGCGCATGATTTCGAGTTCTTTTTTCAGCGACATGCCGTTTTTCAGCGCAATAACAGAAGCCGTCTGAATAACCGGGCCGTCTGCCATCGGATCGGAGAACGGGAGACCGAGTTCGATGAGATCGGCGCCGGCTTTTTCCGCCTCTTTGACGGCGCGGAGCGTCGTTTCGACATCCGGCGCGCCGGCCGTAATATAGATGAAAATACCTTTTTTGCCTGCCGCACGGAGTGCAGCCATTTTGTTATCGATACGCGTACTCATTACTCAATGTCCTCCCCCAATGCTTTGGCTACCATTTGTACGTCTTTATCGCCGCGTCCCGAGAGGCAGACGACAACACTCTGATCCGGCGTCGTTTCCGGCATCAGTTTTTCAAGATAGGCAAGTGCGTGCGAGCTTTCCATCGCCGGGATAATGCCCTCGATCTTCGAGAGACGCTGGAACGCGTCAAGCGCTTCCTGATCCGTGACGGAAACGTACTGCGCAATGCCGGTATCCTTAAAGAAGGAATGTTCCGGCCCGACGCCCGGATAGTCAAGTCCGGCGGAAATGCTGTACGCCTCGATGACCTGACCGTCATCATCCTGCAGCAAATAACTGTATGCACCGTGCAGAATGCCCGGAATGCCCGTGCCCGAAAGCGTTTTGGCGTTGTCGCCGTTCGCGTCGCTGCGTCCGCCCGCCTCGACGCCGATCTTTTTGACGGATGTTTCATTGCGGAAATCGTAGAACATACCGATCGCGTTGCTGCCGCCGCCGACACAGGCAAGGACGTAATCCGGCAGTTTGCCGATCGCTTTCATCGCCTGCGCGCGCGTTTCCTCGCCGATGACTTTCTGGAAATCGCGGACCATTTCCGGATACGGATACGGCCCTACGGCAGAACCGATGATGTAATGCGTATCCGTGATATTCGTTGCCCAGTAACGGATCGCTTCGCTCGTGGCGTCTTTCAGCGTGCCCGTACCGCTCGAAACCGGAATGACTTTCGCGCCGAGGAGCTTCATGCGGAAGACGTTGAGTTTCTGACGCTCGATGTCAAGCGCACCCATGAAGACGTGACATTCCATACCGAACAGCGCGGCAACCGTTGCGGAGGCAACACCGTGCTGACCTGCTCCCGTTTCGGCAACGATGCGTTTTTTACCCATGCGTTTCGCGAGGAGCGCCTGTCCGAGTGCGTTGTTGATTTTGTGCGCGCCCGTGTGGAGCAGATCTTCGCGTTTAAGGAAGATTTTCGCCTTGCCGTAATGCTCCGTCAGTTTTTTCGCGTAGTAGAGGTTCGTCGGACGGCCGGCGTATTCATTGAGATAAAAACGGAATTCGTTCAGGAAATCCGGGTCATTCCGGTATTTCTTATACGCTGCCTCGAGCTCGTTGAGTGCCGGCATCACGATTTCCGGTACATACTGTCCGCCGTATTTGCCAAATCTGCCTTTTGTATTCATCGTAAATCCTTTCCTTTCTCCAAATCCCGTTTGCTTAAGCCGTCTTGCGAATGCCGGCTGCGATCAGTTTCTGCGTCATGACACCGACATCGGACGAACGGACAAGTCCCTCGCCGACGAGAATGCCGTCACATCCCGCGTCACGCAGGATCTTTGCATCCTCCGGACCGAAAATCCCGCTCTCGCTGATGAGTGTACGCTCCGTGTCCGCATAAGGGAGCAGGTCGAGCGTATTTTGAATATCCGTCGTGAAGCTCACGAGATTGCGGTTGTTGATGCCGATATATTCCGCCGGCGTCGCGAGAGCCGCTTCCATGTCGCGGCGGTCATGGACTTCGATGAGGGCATCCATGCCGAGGCTCCACGTCGTGTACAGATACTGTTTAAGCTGCTCCGGCGTCAAAATGCGCGCGATGAGCAGGATCGCATCGGCGCCGAGATAGCGCGCTTCGTAAATCTGGTATTCGTCAATGACGAAATCCTTACGCAGAAGCGGCATGTCGACGAGTTTGCGGACTTTCTGAAAATCCTCGTTGCAGCCGAGGAAATGCGGATCCGTGTGCACGGAAAGCATGCTCGCGCCATTTGCCTCGTAGATTTTCGCGAGTTCCTCGACGCTGTGTGAACGCGTCAGGCGCCCTTTTGCCGGTGACTGCAGTTTGCACTCGGCGATGAGATTCCACGGCTGCTCCGCGAAACGCGACGACATGCGGAAACTTCCGTACTTCATTTGACGCTTGATCTCGCTGAGCGGCATGTCCTGTTTTGCCTGAGCGACGATATCTTTTTTCTTTTCAACGATTTCTGCTAATATATCTCTCAAGGTAATTCCTCCTGTGTCATGATTCGATTTGACGGATCGCGTCCATGAACGCCCGAATCTTGGCCGGCGATTTTTCCCGGTTTTCCTCCAGGCTCCCGGAGATGTCAAATCCGTACGGATGAAACACGTGAAATGCTTCGCGGACATTGTCCGCCGCGATCCCGCCCGCGATGAGGAGCGGTTTTTTGACTTTGACGGCTTCCTCGGCGGCTTCCCGCCACGCAAAGGCCTCGCCGGTTCCTCCGGCCATCCCCTTGCGGAAACTGTCAAGCAGGATGATCTCGGCGGGAAATGCATTCGCGGCCTCGGCCGAAAATCCGTCGCCGTAGCGGTACGCCTTGATGACCGGCCTGTCGATTTGCCTTGCATAATCGGCGTCTTCGTGCCCGTGCAGTTGGACATAATCAAGATGTATCGTTTCGGCGATCCGGTTGACCGTTTCGGGATCCTCATCGACGAAAACGCCGACCGTTTTACATCCCGTCACCGCCTCACTGATCGCGGCTGCCGTTTCCGGCTCAACGTAACGATGACTTTTCCGGAAAAAGATGAAGCCGATAAACGCCGCGCCGGCCGCTTCCGCGGCTTTTGCCGACTCGATGTTCTTCATACCGCACATCTTTACTTTCATGTCTTCATCCCCTTTGCCAATCAAAAAGCCCCGACAGGATTTACTCCTGCCGGGGCGAAAATCTCGCGGTACCACCCGTGTTCGAATCATAACGATCCCTCATGTCCGGTACAGGTCAATGCCGATACCGTAGCCCGTTAACGGGGGCAACCGTTCCGGCCTACTCACGTCAACAAATGACGCATTCGGCGGACTCTCACGGGACCATTCATATCTCACGGCTGGCCGGACATCACACCTCCGGTTTCCCGGTTCCGGCTCGCTGTACAGTCGTTGGAAACATTACTATTTCCCGCTCACTGATTTAAACGTAATGTTGTAAACTTGATGGTTCTTAATATATACCACGATCGGAAAGTTGTCAACCCTTTTCCCGATTATTTTTCGGACTGACTGTCAGGCGGAGCCTGTCTGCCGTCATCCGGTGCACCTTCCGGGCCGCCGAAACACGGCTGATCCGGGCCGGCCGGGCCGCGACGGTCACCGCGGAATCCTTTGTGTCCGTCGCGATCCTGATGCAGGACGTCTTTGGATACGCCGAGCTGTTCTGCGACATCACTCCAACGGTTGTTGATCTTTTTCAGGTCAAGGACGGACTGGACGTCTTTGCCGGATTCTTTGGCAAGAAGGGCAGCTTTTTCGATGTCACGCGGCTGATAACCGTTTTCGAGCAGCGAAAGTGCCGCGTCTTTTTCGATCGTGCCTTTTGCCGCGATGCGGTCTGCCGTCATCGACTGACGTTCACTGCGGATCTGATCGCGCGTTACGCCGAGCGAATCGGCGACATCACGCCACGAGTTGCTGTCGGTTTTCATGCCGAGTACGTCACTAAAGGATTTGTTGCTGATCTTGGCGAGCATGGCTGCCCGGCCGATATTGCGGAAGTCCGTTTTTGCGTCAAGTGCGTCTTTGACTTCACTTTCGCTGACACCGAACTGTTCCGAGATGTGTTTTGCCATTTCCGAACTGTCCATCTGACGCTGCGGTCCGCCCGCCGGACATTGACGTTCGACACGCGGCTGATTGCCGTCGCGCTGTGCGGCCTGTGCCGACATGGTGGTAATTCCACCCGTTACGAGTAATGCGCCGGCGAGAACGCCTGCGAGTAATTTACGGTTTGCTTTCGTCCATTTCATGATGTTCAACTCCCCTTCCGGATTGTCTTGTTTTTTATCTGTGCCATCGTTTGATGATGGTATTAGTATAGGAAAGTCAGATTAGATCGGTTTTAATCTATCATTAGAATTCGGTTGTGATTGTCTGAAAGTGATCTGAAGCACACTTTTTCTCGTTCGAATATGTACAGAATCGGTTTTTCGTCGTATAATAAACATAGATTATGGCGAAAAGAGGTGACTTTGATGACGGAACAGGAAATCGCAAAACTCGTTCAGGATAAGCTTAATGAGGCTTATAAATCTGAAGAGCATCCGAAGAAATTCTTCCTTACCGAGAACGGCCGTGGTGTCGTGGATGGCGGCGACATGTACAATGCTCTGCTTGAGGACATGATGCGCGTCGTTCAGAAAGCCACAACGGAGATTCTGAAGGAAGCGCTGAAGAAATAATTTTTCTTTGTACGCTAAAAAAGAGACTGCTTTGGCAGTCTCTTTTTGTTTGCTAAGACGGGATTGCGGGGCGGTTTCGGATGCCTAAGCTGCCGGCTAAACGTCAGACGGTTTCACTTAATGTAGTCGCCCTGAATCAAACCGCTGCGCTTAAACAATTCAGGGCGACGGGTGAAACCGTCTGACGTTCTTAACGCCTTAAACAGCAATGGCATCCGAAACCGCCCCGCAATCCCTTACTTGTCGGTGACCCGATTTGCCTTTTAACGAGAAAAATTTATTGTGCTTCGGAAAGCAGCAGTCCCGCTACGGCGTAGGAAAGCATTTTTGCGGAGTTGCCGAGGGCGGCTTCGTCGAAGTCGAAGTGGGAGTCGTGATGTCCTGCGACGATGTCGGCGCCGACCATCATGTACGCGGCTTGGCCGCCGTGGCGCTGGACGCGTTCCATGAAGAAGGAGAAGTCTTCGCTGGCGCCGAAGGGGCATTTGTCGACGACTTGGTCGAAGATGCCGAGGTCTTCGGCGGTTTTGACGAGGTAGGCGGCGAGTTTCGGGGAGTTGCTGCCGCCGGCGGCTCCGCCGACTTTTTTGATGTCGAGTTTGACGTCGTACATGGCTGCCGCGGCTTTGAGGATGCGTTCGGCGTTGGATGACATGTACTCGTCAAGTTCGGTCGTTGCGCCGCGGGTTTCGAGTTTCATGACGGCGTGTTCGGGAATGACGTTTCGTCCGCCGCCGGCGTTGAGGGCTCCGACGTTGATGCGGGTTGTTCCGGACGAGTTGCGGGAGATGGCGTGGAGGTTCAGGGATGCGCAGGCCGCGGCGAGGAGGGCGTTTCTGCCCTGTTCCGGAGCGGCGCCCGCGTGAGCCGGTACGCCTGTGAAGTACGCGTCATATTTGCTCGTCGCGAGGAAGTCGGTGACGTTGCAGGCGATGGTTCCCGTTTTCTTCATTTTGAAGCCGAAATGCGCTCCGAGCATATAGTCAACGTCATCGACGACGCCCTGTTCGACCATGGCGTGTGCGCCGCGAACGCCTTCTTCTGCCGGCTGGAAGACGAATTTGACAGTTCCCTGCAGTTCGTCTTTGAGGGATGCGAGGATTTTTGCGACGGCGATACCGACGGTCGTATGTCCGTCATGTCCGCACGCGTGCATCGCACACGGATGAACGGAAGCAAATCCTTTGCGGTTGGCGCGGTGCTGCGGATCCGGCGTTTCGGTGACGTCATTGGAGTCCATGTCACAGCGGAGTGCGACGACAGGTCCCGGTCCGAAATGCATGACGGCAACAACGCCCGTTCGTCCTCCGTCCATTTTGTGAACCCATTCCGGATCGGCGCCCTCGGCGATCGCGCGTTCCTGCGCTTTTTTCAGCGTTTCCTCATCCGGCACGCCCATCATGGCTTCTTTCTGGACGGTTTCGGCGCCCGTGTGGACTTCGTAGCCGTATTCCGAAAGTTTCGAGCAGACGAGTGCGGCCGTACGGAACTCCGTCCATCCCGGTTCCGGATGACGATGGATATCCCGGCGCTGTTTGACGAGATCCGCCTGCATACCGTCAACCATGGTAAGAATTTCTTCTTTTAAACTCATAATAATCCGTTCCTTTCTTATATAAATTAAGACACAGCGAATGGCGGCCCCTCAGCGCCGCCCGCCGTTCATTGACGTCAAAACGAAAACGCCTTCGCCGAAACCGTGCGTACGGCTTCCGAAAGCGCGCGCGTCACGCGTACGATGTCATCGAGTTCCGCCGACTCGGCCGGATTATGGCTGATGCCGTCTTTGCACGGGATGAACAGCATCCCCGCCGGTACGTAACCGACCCAGTGCATCGTGTCATGTCCCGCTCCGCTCGGCATTTCGATGTACGGAACGCCCGCTTTCTCGCACATGGCGTCGAGGAATTTGACGACCGGTTCCTCCATGACAACCGGCGTACCGTTGGAGATATCCTCGATCGTCACGGGGATATCGCGGCGGGCGCAGATTTCCTCTACGGCCAACTTGACGTCAGCGACGGTTGACGCTTTCGCCTCCGCCGAAATACTGCGGATGTCAATGCCGAGTTCGACTTCGCCAGGGATGACATTCATCGCGCAGGGATGGACGCGAACGATGCCGACCGTGCCGACAACAGGCGGCTCTTTGCGCGCCGCGGCGGCTTTTTCGACCGCGAGGATGATTTCCGCGGCCGCACAGGCTCCGTCATGTCGAAGCGGCATCGGCGTTGCGCCGCTGTGATCCGCATTGCCGTGAATGTATACGCGCATGCGTGTCGGAGCCGCAATGCCCGTGACGACACCGAGCGGAATCTTTCGGTGTTCGAGCACTTTCCCCTGCTCGATGTGCACCTCGAAAAACGCCTTGAGCGGGCGCGTGTATTTCGCCGTCTCGATGTGCGCCGGGTCAAGTCCGCAACTCTCGAGCGCATCATAAAGGCTGATGCCGTCTTTATCCTTAAACCGCATCAAATCCGCCGTTGTCAGCTCGCCGCGCATAGCCCGGCTTCCGAGTGTCGCTGTCCCGAAACGCCCCGATTCCTCACAGCGGAACAGGACGACTTCGAGCGGACAATCCGGCACGAACCCGTCTTCCTTCATACTGCGCACGACTTCGACCGCCGCGAGGATACCGACAATGCCGTCAAAATTGCCGCCGCTCGGGACACTGTCACTGTGTGACCCGAACATGACAGCCGGGAGTGACTCGTCGCGCCCCGCCAAATGTCCGATGACATTGCCGAATGCGTCCTGACGGATCGAGAGACCCGCCTCCTCCATGAGTGACGTGATATAGCGGCGTCCCTCCTCATCGCTCTCCGTAAACGCGAGACGGTTGATCCCCTCTCCCGCCCCGGGTGTCGTGATCGTCTGTAAATGCTGCAGCTGCTGCTCCAGACGTTCGCGTGAAACCATATTGAATCTTCCTTTCCTTGTAAGCCTTCGAAGCAAAGCGATCGTTTACCATATTGTATATTATATACTTCCATAATTTTTTACGGAATTCCTGCATGAGCTGTCGGAAAAAATGTCAAAACCGCGCCAAATGAAAAACCGCCCGTTCGGGCGGTTTTTGTGTCAACAATCCATTTCAGTGTTTGATCTTTTTCGCCAGCTTCTTCGCCGTTTTCTTCGCGGCGCGTTTGGCGGCGTGTTTCGCTGCTTTTTCGACGAGCTTCTTCGCAACTTTTTTCGTAATCTTCGGCATAGTGTCACCCCCTCTGACGTGTCAATTACCGATACACCGCGAGCTCGACGAGATTGCCGTCGGGATCGCGCAGATAAATACTGTCCATCTCGCCGCGGGCGCCGTGACGCAGGACGGGTCCCAGGGTAACGTCAGCGCCGCGCGACACGAGGTCATCGCGGATTGCGCGGATATCCCCCCGCACCGTCAGGCAGAAATCCTGCGTCCCGGGCGCGGGACTCGCCGCCGCGGGCTGAAACTCCCCCGGACGCGTATGGATATTGATCTTCCGTGCACCGAGACGGATCGCGTAGCGCCCGTTCTTCGCGTCAATCGGCAGACCGAGCAGCTTCCCGTAAAAGTCAAGACAGGCCGCGAGATCCCCCGTCGTGATAACAAAATGATCGATTCCCTCTATCTCCATCATGTCACCTCAGCGGATCGGTTTATAAATGCCCGCTGCGCGGCGCTCCGACGCCTTTTTCGAGATATGCGTGCCGAGGACGACGCGGAACCCGTGCTTCGTAATGATCTGTTTAAGGAAATTCTCAAACATGCAGGGCGGCCGGTGATAGCTCTCCGTGCAGATGCAGGACGCGAGATGCACGGCGACTTCGTCCTTTTCGATGCCTTCCTTTTTCAGCCATTTCGAGAGATTTTCGAGTTTTGCCGTGAGACATCCGCCGTTGCATCCTCCGCACGTCAGGCTCATATACCGCGTTTCGGCGGGATTGTACTCCTTCATCGGCTCCTCGCCGTTATAAAACGCCCGCATACAGAGAAATCCGCTGCAGCGTTTCGTCACGAGGTCGCACTGGATAACGACAACGAGTTTTATCATGATACCACCCTGCTTTCCTAATCAATACACATATGGAATAATTCGACAAACGGCTTGTCAGTTCCTCTATTTCGCCCGAAAATCCTGTCAACGTGTCAACCCTGTTAACCATTAAATCCGAATCCTTCCCGTTTCCGTTGTCAACCGCACCCGGCTCGTCCGGCGTGCGGTTTTTTCTTTACATATATTTTACTTTATCCGCTAATATTTTACATATAATTTACAATTAGTAAAAATTTTTTTACAAATCTATTAATTTTACATTTCAAAGTCTTTATTTTTCCTCCATAATCTGCTACAATTACGCTATTCCAATCCAATAATTCTAACTTATACAGAAAGGAGTCAGTCATGCGCAAAGGATGGATTGCGCTGCTCATCGCAGCGGCGGTTTTCGGCGGCGTTTACGGATATACGTATATGACGGATCACCGCAGTGCCGCGAGTCTGTCGGCTTACTGCAACATCGACTTCCGCGGTGTGCGTTCGGCGGACGGCACGGTCCGCGAGGCGACGCTCTCGATGCGGGATTTCCGCTATAGTCCGGCGGAGCCGGGTCAGACGGTGACCGTCATCGCGGACGGCCGGGAGTTCGTCCTTGACGCGGATGTTTCGCAGCAGCCGCGGGCGTGGGATACCTCAATGAAGTGCACGAACGAGTTTTTCCTGACACTCCCGCAGGAAACGCTTGCCGCGATCTTGGGCGCCGCCGAGGTCCGCGTACGGTTTACCTATGTAAACGGTGACGTCATCGACCTGCCTCTCGATGCGCATGATCTGCAGTACTGGAAGGACCAGTTGCACTGACTTCAGCCCATTGTTTTATCTTTTAATTGATTCGAAAGGAGAATTCCAATGATCGCTAATGTAATCGGCGCTACGGGCGCCGTCGGCCGTGACCTCATCACGCAGCTGGCTGCCGATGAATCGTTCACGGAAGTTCACCTTTTTGTCCGCCGCGAGATCCCGTCTCCCGGTGAAAAATTCCAAATCCATGTCATTAACTTTGACAAGCCCGAGGAATGGAAGCACCTCGTAACGGGTGATGTGCTCTTTTCCTGCCTTGGTACGTCGAAGAAACAAGCCGGCAGCAAGCAGGCTCAGTGGCATGTCGACCATGACTACCAGATCGCCTTTGCCAAAGCCGCGAAGGAAAACGGCGTCCCGTCGTTTATTATCGTTTCGTCGATCGGCGCAAAGAAGACGTCGGCTGCCTTCTATCTGAAGATGAAAGGCCAGATTGACGAGGAAGTTACGAAGATGGCTTTCCCGCGCGCGTTTATCCTGCGCCCGCCTTCTCTGATCCGTCATCCGGCGAAACGCTTTACGGAGACGCTCTCTGTCAAAGTCCTGCAGTTCTTTAACAAGCTGCGCATGTTCCGCCGTTTCCGCCCGATGCCGACGATGGATGTCGCCCGCGCGATGATCCATTTCGCCAAGAATCAGGCCCGCCGCGGTACGATTATCGTAAACGATCAGGAGATTCTGACGGCCAAATAACCACACCACAATAAAAAAAGAAGCCTCGCGTGATTGCGAGGCTTCTTTTTATTGTCCGGGGTTCAAGGCATCTCGGCGTCTTCTTCATCGAGGATGCGCCCGATATCTTCATTGATGACCTGAGCCATCATCTTTTTCGCGCGCCAGTCGCCGTGCAGTCCGTCGAGGGCATACTCGGCAGGCAGGTCTTTCGTTTCGTCAAACGCCGCCGCCGTGTCAATGTGCGGCTGGGTGCGGATGTATTCGTTAACTTCGTTAAAGGATTTTCGCCAGTCTTCGTACGTCGGTTCTTTAAACGTTTTCTCGATCTGCTCCGGATTGATCGGCGGGAGCGTCAGGAGAATCGGGCGAATGCCGTGTTCCCGCGCCATGTCGGCCATGGCCTGCAGGTCCTCGATGACATTTTCCGCAGGGATCGATTCGCGCAGGCTGTTGCTGCCGCCCATAATGAGGACGACCTGCGGATGAAACGGCAGGACATCGCGCTTGAAGCGGTCTTTCATCATCTCGGACGTGTCGCCGCTCTGCGAGAGGTTGATCGCGGGGAACGAGAGGTACGAAAGGAAACTGTAATCCCAATCCGTCGGACAGTAGGAGAGATGTCCTCCGCCGTGGCCGATGCTGTCGCCGAAGACGGCAACGGTCCAGTTGTCGCGCGGTGACGTGCGGAACGTTCTCGCGTCGCTCCAACATGAGATCGGACGTCCGTCTGCCCGCAGTGCACGTACGCGCCAGTAATACTCGCCGATGCGCGCCCGATCGTCGTACTGATCCGTCAGATAGGAAACGAATGAAGCAACGCGGAAATGCGACGGTTCCCAGCCGTTCGGATTCTCCGGTTTGTGCGTGAGCAGTTCGACTTCGTATAATGCCGCGCCCGGATAAGACGTGTAAGCGTAAACGGGATAGAGGAGCGTCGTGCCGTTTCCTTCATTATATACAGAGCGCGGCCACGGTGCATCGGTCACTTCCTCACTGTCCGGGAGGACCGGGGCGGGGATTGACGGCAGGGAGATCGCATTGCCGTCAAAGTCAAACGCCTGCACCGAATAGGTGAGATGACGCATGGTGTCTTCGCCGGAAACGGTATGCGGCACGATCATGTCATTCGAGTAAACTTTCGGCACACGCTCGACCATGCGTCCCGCTGCGTCGTGGAACTCGGCGCTGTACCAGACGGCATCGGGATTTTCCTCCCAATGCAGGTGATATGTCGTCGGATGAATACCGACTGCCGTTTTCGCCGCCGCGACGATCCCGTCCGGCCGTGTCAAAGGATTCCCGCCGAGCGAATGGATTGACCAGACCGCCGGCACGAGCAGCAGGGCCAGTCCTACGAGCATGCCTTGGAGATATCGTTTTTGCAGTTTCATAGAACCGCCCCCTTTCTTTGACTCTATTATAGAGTAAAGTGATACTTGATTCAAATACTTCTTTTTGCCTTATCTTGATGCCCGCTAAGCATAAACGCCCGCGTCAAACTCCCACTATGCACGGTGCACGCGGTACGGTATAATGGAATAGTAAATACGAACACGAAAGGATTCTTTTATGAAAAACAGCCGCGACTTTGCCGAGCTTCCACTCGGAAAACTCATCATCCGCTGCGCTCTGCCGGCGACGATCAGCATGAGCGCGATTGCGCTTTATTCGATCATTGACGGCGTGTTTGTCGGGTATTTTCTCGGTGCGACTGCACTGGCGGCCGTCAATCTCGTCATGCCGATTTTTATGCTTGTTTCGGCCGTTATTGACATGATCGCGGCAGGCTCGTCCGTGCAGATTGCCGCGCGTCTCGGTGCGGGAAAAAACGGAGAAGCCTGCCGCATTTTGACGTCTTCCCTGCTCGCGATTTTCCTCGTTTCGATCGCGGTCGCCGTCGTCATCCGGATCGGTACGGAGCCGTTCCTGCATGTGATCGGCGCCGATCCCGCCGTGATTCGTGAGGCCGCGACGTATCTGTATATCCTCGCGGGCGCCTCGCCGCTCTTTCTGTATTTCTTTGCCATGGACAATTACCTTCGCATTTGCGGTTGGCAAAACTACAGCATGGGCGTCAATGTCGGGACGGCGTTTCTGAGTATTTTCCTCGACTATCTGATGATTGTCCGCTGGAACTGGGGCATCGAGGGCGCGGCTCTCGCGACGGCGGTTTCTCTGACGGCGGGAGCCTGGCTGAATTTACTCCCGTTTCTCGCGCACCGCACGGAACTGCGCTTTGTGCGTCATGTCATCCCCTTCCGTCAGTTCCGCAAACTCGCGTTTAACGGATCGTCCGATTTCTTTGACAGTACGGCTTCGTCGCTCATGAGCCTCATTGTCAACGCCGTCCTGATAAAACTCGGCGGAACGCTCGCCGTCGCCGCATTTTCTGTCGTCATGTACCTCGACAGCGTCGTTTCGATGCTCGTCTTCGGTCTGACGTCATCGTTGCAGCCCGCGATTTCCTATTGTTACGGCGCCAAACTGCGCGAGCGGACGCGGCGTCTCCAGAAATACATCATGATCGGCGCGGCGCTGCTTTCTCTTTCCGCCCTCGTCCTCCTGAAAACGGCAGGTCCGTGGGCATTGACATTTTTTGTCACGCCCGGTGACACGACGCTGATGAATCTCTCGCTCGCAACGCTCTCCGCGTTCGCCCTCTCCTATCTCGTCAAATGGGTCGACATCTGCGTGTCGAGCTACTTTACCGCGCTCGAACACCCGAAGATCTCGCTTTTCCTGTCCATGGTCGGCACACTTCTCGCTCCGCTTGCCGGACTCGCCCTCCTCGTCCCGCTCCTCGGCCTCCCCGGCGTCTGGTACATGCCGTTCTGCGCGGGCATCCTCTCCGCGCTGCTGTCGATCGTATGCCTGAAGAAATTCGGCAGCCGCTATTGATATCGGCTATACTGTCCATGCAGGATGATAAACGAATACACATAAAAAAGAACCGGCCAAACGGTCGGTTCTTTTTGTTTGCTGCGATTGACGTGTCAATCGAATTATTTGTAGTAACGAACACCGGCTTCGAAGAGCTGCTGGTCTTTGTTGCCCGGGATGTTCGAGAAGACGCTCGCTCCGATACGTTCGGAGTGGCCCATTTTGCCGAGGATGCGGCCGTCCGGGCTCGTGATACCTTCGATCGCGTCGATCGAACCGTTCGGGTTGTACGGGATTTCCATGGACGGATTACCCGCTTCGTCGACATACTGCGTCGCGATCTGACCGTTTTTGCTGAGCTCGGCAATGACTTCCGGCGAGGCGACGAAACGTCCTTCGCCGTGGGAGATAGCGATCGAGTGAACGTCACCGACGTTTACATTATTGAACCACGGCGAAAGGTTCGAGATGACGCGCGTGTCAACCATGCAGGATGCGTGACGTCCGAGCGTGTTATGCGTCAACGTTGGGGATTCCGGCGTCAGGTCACGGATTTCGCCGTACGGGACGAGGCCGAGTTTGATAAGCGCCTGGAAACCGTTGCAGATACCGAGCATGAGTCCGTCGCGTTTATTGAGCATGTCCATGACGGCTTCGGCGATGCGCGGATTGCGGAACATGGCTTCGATGAACTTGCCGGAGCCGTCCGGTTCGTCACCGCCGCTGAATCCGCCCGGGAGCATGATGATCTGCGATGCTTCGATGCCCTTGACGATCGCTTCGACCGTTTCTTCGACGGCCTGCGGCGTCAGGTTGCGGACGATGAGCGTCTGCGCCTCGGCACCCGCGCGTTCCCATGCGCGCGCCGAGTCATATTCGCAGTTCGTGCCCGGGAATACGGGGATGAAGACATGCGGTTTTGCGAGGTTCGTGCGGCTCGTAATGCCATTGCCTTTCGTGTACGGTTCGTACGTCGCGGGCGCTTTTGCCTTGGCTTTGACGTGCGTCGGGAAAACGCGCTCGAGCGGTTCGGTGTAAGCTTTTTCGACACCTTCCAGCGCGATCGTCACGCCGTTGCAGACGATGGATTTGTCCGCCGTCGTTTCGCCGAGTTTGAATGCGCCTGTTCCCGCGAGTGCTTTTGCCGCCGCGGCGTCATCGGCGACTTCGAGGAGCATCGAGCCGTAATCGCTCGTAAAGAGCTGTTTCGTGTCAAGTTTCGCGTCAAAACGGAACCCGATGCGGTTGCCGAGTGCCATTTTCGTGACGGCCGCTGCGGTACCGCCGACCGTAATCGTCTGAGCGGCAAGAACGGCTTTTGACGCCGTCATTGCGCTGACTTTCGCGAAGTTTGCGCGCATTTCCGGGAACTTCGGCAGATCCATCTCGTCTTTCGGAGCCGGGACAAAGTAAACGCTGTGACCTGCGCCTTTGAATTCCGGCGAAACGGCGTGATCGGCCTTCATGACGTCAACGGCAAACGCGCAGAGCGTCGGCGGGACGTGGATATGTTCAAACGTACCGGACATGGAGTCTTTACCGCCGATGGCCGGGATTTCCATTTCGTGCTGTGCCCAAAGTGCACCGAGGAGTGCCGCGAGCGGATTGCCCCACTTCTGCGGATCTTTGCCGAGATGCTCAAAGTACTCCTGGAACGTCAGGCGGATCTTGTCGGCGCGGCCGCCGAGAGCAACCATTTTTGCCGCGGCTTCGACGACAGAATAGAGCGCGCCGTGGAACGGGCTCCATGTCATGAAGTCCGGATTGAGGCCGAACGTCATTGCCGTTGCCGTATTCGTTTCGGCACCGAGAACCGGGAGTTTCGCGACCATGCCTTCGGACGGCGTCAACTGCGTTTTGCCGCCGAACGGCATGAGGACCGTATTGCCGCCGATCGTCGAGTCAAAACGCTCCGCGAGTCCTTTCTGACTGCAGACATTGAGATCGCCGAGGTTGGCTTTCCATGCTTTTTCGAGGTCATCGCCGCAGGCGGCAACGGCTTCGGGGATGCGTCCGAGATAACGGTCTTCTTGTTTCGGCGAGCTGACAACGGCCGTCACATGCTGACGGACACCGTTCGTGTCAAGGAAGGCGCGGTTCATCTGGACAATCGGCTGATCGCGCCATTTCATGATGAGACGCGGTTCTTCCGTGACAACGGCAACTTCCGTCGTTTCGAGGTTTTCTTCGTCAGCGTATTTTTCGAATGCCGGAACGTCTTTCGGGTCAAGGACAACGGCCATGCGTTCCTGCGACTCGGAAATGGCGAGTTCCGTACCGTCAAGGCCTTCGTACTTTTTCTTGACGGCATCGAGATTGATGACGAGTCCGTCGGCAAGTTCGCCGATCGCAACGGCAACACCGCCCGCGCCGAAGTCATTGCAGCGTTTGATCATGCGGCTGACATTCGGATTGCGGAACAGGCACTGGATTTTGCGTTCCGTCGGCGGATTACCTTTCTGGACTTCGGCACCCGACGTCGTCAGCGATTCTTCCGTATGTTCCTTCGACGACCCCGTTGCGCCGCCGATACCGTCACGCCCCGTACGTCCGCCGAGAAGGACGATGACGTCACCGGCAGACGGACGTTCACGGACGACATTGACGCGCGGAGCGGCACCGATGACGGCACCGATTTCCATGCGTTTTGCCATGTAGCCTTCGTGATAAATCTCGCGGACCTGACCCGTCGCGAGGCCGATCTGGTTGCCGTAAGAGCTGTATCCCGCTGCGGCGCCGAGCGTGATTTTCTTCTGCGGGAGTTTGCCCGGGAGCGTTTCGCTGAACGGACGGCGCGGATCGGCCGCACCCGTTACGCGCATCGCCTGATAAACGTAGGAACGTCCGGAAAGCGGGTCGCGGATCGCACCGCCGAGACACGTTGCCGCGCCGCCGAACGGTTCGATTTCCGTCGGATGATTGTGCGTCTCGTTTTTGAACATGACGAGCCATTCTTCCGGTTTGCCGCCGATGTCAGCCGTGATGACGATACTGCAGGCGTTGATTTCCTCGGATTTGTCGAGGTCTTCGAGCAGGCCTTTTTTTCGCAGTTCCTTCATGCCGATGACGGCAAGGTCCATGAGCGTCATGTCGCGCGGTTTTTCCGCATAGAGATCGGCGCGGTCCGCGAGATATTGACGATACGCCTTCGTGATCGCCGGCGTGAAATAACCGTCCTCGATCGTGACGTCATCGATCGCCGTCGTAAACGTCGTATGACGGCAGTGATCGGACCAGTACGTGTCAATAACGCGCAGTTCCGTGATCGTCGGCTCGCGTTTTTCTGTGTCGCGGAAGTACGCCTGGCAGAACTTCAGGTCATCGAAGCTCATCGCAAAGCCTTTTGACTTCATGAAAGCCTGCAGGGCTTCCTCACCGTACTCGTTGAAGCCCGCGAGGATTTCGACATCATCCGGGCGGTTCGTCTTGACTTCGAGCGATTCCGGTTTTTCGAGCGCGGCTTCGCGGCTTTCGACCTTGTTGATGCAGTAGTTTTTGATTTTGTCAAAAACCGTATCGTCAATCGCGCCAGTCAGGACGATGACGCGCGCCGTGCGGATGACCGGGCGCTCTTTCTGGGTAACGAGCTGAACACACTGGGCGGCGGAGTCTGCCGTCTGGTCATACTGACCCGGCAGGTACTCGACGGCAAAGATGCGGGAACCCGCAAATTCCGGCAGCTCTTCTTCGTAGACCACGTCAACCGGCGGCTCCGAGAAGACAACCGGCTTTACCTGTTCGTATTCTTCGTCG
>CACXCC010000057.1 GCA_902766015.1 uncultured Veillonellaceae bacterium | reverse complement strand
GTGAAAGTCGAGCGCTACAATTAACCGATTATCTGCCATGATCTCTCCTTATCCGATGTCAACTTTACCCACGATGTCGCGGATACTTTTGATCTTATGTGTTTTCAGGTAGAAATTCAGTCCGTCACAGATCTTCATCGTCACGGACGGATCGACGAAGTTGGCCGTGCCGACGGCAACGGCGCTCGCGCCTGCGAGGAAAAATTCGACCGCGTCACGCCAATTGCTGATACCGCCCATGCCGATAATCGGAATTTTGACGGTATTGTGCGCTTCCCAGACCATGCGGACGGCAACAGGACGAACGCACGGGCCCGAAAGTCCGCCCGTGATGTTTCCGAGTGTCGGTTTGCGCGTTTCGATGTTGATCTCCATCCCCATCAGGGTATTGATGAGCGAAATCGCGTCAGCACCGGCGTCCTCCCCCGCTTTCGCCATGACTTTGATGTCCGAGACATTCGGCGAAAGTTTGAGGATGACCGGTTTGCTCGTGCGTTTTTTCGCCGCTTCCGTCACGGCAGCGGCCATTTTCGGGTCAGTCCCGAACACGATGCCGCCGTCTTTGACATTCGGGCAGGAAACGTTGAGTTCGATCGCCGCAACGCCGGGCACGTCAAGCATCGCGGCGAGTTCGCCGTAATCCTCAACCGCCGAACCGGAAATATTGACGATGACATTCATCTTATACTTTTCGATCCGCGGCAGCGTTTCCTTCAGGAAGACGTCAACGCCGGGATTTTCGAGGCCGATGCAGTTCATCATGCCCTGCGGCGTTTCCGTGATGCGGACACCGTCATTGCCGCGCCGCGGCAAAAGGGTCGTGCCTTTGACCATGACACCGCCGAGTCGCGACAGGTCAACGAAATCCGCGAATTCTTCGCCGAAACCGAACGTGCCCGAAGCCGTAAGAACCGGCGTCTGCATGTCGATGCCGCAGAGCGTTGTATGCAGTGCTTTATCCTGAATCATGCAAACACCTCCTCAGCCGGGAACACCGGACCGTCTTTGCAGACTTTTTTCCGTTTGCCGTCCGTCGTGTCAATCGCGCAGGAAAGGCAGGCTCCGAGGCCGCATCCCATACGTTTTTCGAGTGACACTTCGCAGGGAACGTGATGTTCCTTGGCAATTTTGGCGACACCGCGCATCATGATTTCCGGTCCGCAAACGGCGATACTGTCATAATCCTCTTTCTCAAGGATCTGCGGCAGAATCGTCGTCGGGAACCCTTTCGTCCCCATCGAACCGTCATCGGTTGTCACATAGACGTTTTTGACATACGGACGGAACAAATTGACCCAAAACATTTCATCTTCATTGCGTCCGCCCATAATGACGTCAACTTTGCCTTTGAGCGCTGCCGCGTAAAAGAGCAGCGGCGCAAGTCCGACACCGCCGCCGATCAGCAGCGGATGTTTGACATCAGTACGGAACCCGTGGCCGAGCGGTCCGAGGATATTAACTTCTTCTCCCGGCAGCATTTCCGAAAGGATACGCGTACCGTGTCCGATTTTGCGGTAAATCATCGTGATCGTCTGGTGATCGCGGTCAACGGCTGCGACACCGAACGGACGACGCAGCATGACGTCACCGTGTTGGATGCGAACCTGAATGAACTGACCGGGTTTCGCAAGTTTTGCGATTTCCGGCGCCGAAAAGGTCGCCAAATACACACAGTCGCCGAGCTGACGTTGTGTCAAGATCGTCGATTCTTCGAGTTGTTTAGGCAAGGTCATCACCACCACCGACATAATCCTGAATAGCAAGCGAATAAACCAGTCGGTGCTCACGCATGAAGGAAAGCACGCGCAGCACTTCCCAAGCCGTGTCAAGTGACGTCAGGCACGGGATACCGTGTTCGACGGTCGAACGGCGAATCTTAAAGCCATCGCGGGCGGAATGCTGGCCCTGCGTCAGCGTATTGATAACCATATTGATCTTACCGTCCTTGATCATCTGGATGATGTCGACACTGCGTTCATGCACTTTACCGACAACATCGACGTCGATGCCCATGGAACGGATGGCTTTCGCCGTACCTTCCGTTGCGACGAGTTTGAACTCGAGATCCGCGAAGGCTTTGGCGAGCTGTTTCATTTCTTCTTTATCTTTGTTCGCAACCGTAAAGAGGATGCAGCCGTGTACCGGAATGTGCAGGCCGGAACCGATGATTGCTTTGTAGAGGGCGCGGGCATAGTGATAGTCAATGCCCATGACTTCACCCGTCGACTTCATCTCCGGTCCGAGCGAGATGTCAACATCCGTCATCTTCGCAAACGAGAATACCGGCGCTTTGACCGCGACATACGGTTTCGGCGGAACGAGTCCCGTGCGATAGCCCATTTCCTTGAGCGTGTGGCCCATGGCGATACGCGTTGCGAGGTTGACCATCTTGATATCCGTGACTTTCGAGAGGAACGGAACCGTACGGCTCGAACGCGGATTGACCTCGATGATGTAGACCTCGTCGTTTTTGACGACAAACTGGATGTTCAGCAGGCCTTTGACATGAAGGGCAAGGGCGAGACGCTCCGTGTAGTCGATGATCGTGTAGATGACTTTCGACGAAAGCGTACGCGGCGGGTAAACGGCGATACTGTCGCCCGAATGAACACCGGCGCGTTCGACGTGTTCCATGATACCCGGAATGACAACGTTGACGCCGTCGGAGATGCCGTCAACTTCGACTTCCGTGCCTTCCATGTAACGGTCAACGAGAACCGGATGATCCGGCGTGACCTGTACGGCGCGGCTCATGTAATCGCGGAGTTCGTCTTCATTGTAGACGATTTCCATCGCGCGTCCGCCGAGAACGTACGACGGGCGAACCATAACCGGATAGCCGATATCCGTTGCACCATCAATCGCTTCCTGAAGCGTCGTTGCCGCCATGGCTTTCGGGCACGGGATATTCGTCTGACGCAGAACTTCATCAAAACGCTCGCGATCTTCGGCGCGGTCAATGTCATCGACAGACGTACCGAAAATGCGGACGCCGGCTTTCTGCAGCGATGCGGCGAGATTGATGGCCGTCTGACCGCCGAACTGGACAATGACGCCTTCCGGCTGTTCTTTGTCAATGATGTTCAGGACATCTTCCGTCGTCAGCGGCTCGAAGTAGAGTCGGTCGGAAATGTCAAAGTCGGTCGAAACCGTTTCCGGATTGTTGTTGATGATGATCGCTTCGATGCCCATCTCGCGCAGAGCCCAGACGGAATGAACGGAGCAGTAGTCGAATTCGACACCCTGACCGATGCGGATCGGACCGGAACCGAGTACGATGACTTTGCGTTTATCCGAAACCCGGACTTCATCCTGCTCGGCATGGAATGTCGAGTAATAATACGGCGTAGCGGCTTCGAATTCCGCAGCGCAGGTATCTACCATCTTGTAGCACGGAATAATACCGAGCGATTTACGCATCGTGCGGACTTCGTCTTCGTGTTTACCCGTGAGTTCCGCGATCGAACGGTCGGCGAGGCCGATGTCTTTCGCGGCAAAGAGGATTTTCGGCGTCAGGCCGTCTTCGTGAAGCTCGACCTCGACATCCGTGATATTTTTAATCTTGTTGATGAACCATTTGTCAATTTTCGTGATGTCATGGATTTCGTCAACCGTAACGATGCCGCGGCGCAGGCATTCGGCAATCGCAAAGAGACGCTCGTCATTGATGCGGTAAAGTGCCTTTTTGACGCGTGCGTCATCCCATTCATCCATCTTTTCCATATGGAGACGATGAACACCGATTTCGAGGGAACGAACGGCTTT
>CACXCC010000056.1 GCA_902766015.1 uncultured Veillonellaceae bacterium | reverse complement strand
GGCGTTCTCGCGGAGAGCGTGTTCTTTCGCGTGACGGATGACGGGATTACGGAGCAGAATCCCGATGTGCTTACCTATCTTGACGCGATGCTGCAAAAGCCCCTAACGTCAGGGAAAGCCGTCTGGACACTCGATTACCTGCCGGATGAAAAGCAGCGGGCGGAAGATGAAGCATGCGGCCGTGAAAGAGGCTATACAAGCCTTGCGGTTGCCCGAAATACCCTTGACACAATTCCCGAGGGAACTATCACGGGAGAGAATAACCGGGATATTCAGAGCGTCACAGATGCAGGCAATTTTCTCGTTCTGCTTAATCCGGGACGGTTTGAGAGTCGCAGCGATTATCTTGAAGCACTTGCCTTGACGTCATATGATGTCCTCGTGATCGATGCCTATTACAGTCATGAACCTTTGACATCGGACGAAGTGGCAGGCCTCAAACAGAAACCGCAGGGAGGTAAGCGTCTTGTCCTCGCGTATATGAGTGTCGGCGAAGCCGCGGATTATCGTCCGTTTTGGCAGGCATCGTGGAACGATGACCGTGAACGTCCGGCATGGATCGCCGGGGCAAATCCGAAATGGCCCGGGGCGTATCGCGTCCGATATTGGGCCAAGCCGTGGAAACGGATTCTTTACGGCAGACCGGACTCTTATCTTGACGGCATCCTGCAAGCCGGATTCGACGGCGTGTTCCTTGATGTCATGGATGCATGGCAGACGTTCCGTTAAAAACGGTATTCAAACACAAAAAAACTGTGCAACGATGAATTGCACAGTTTTTTTGTGGATTCCTTTTCAGCAGATAATCCGATTACTTAATTCTGCGATACGGCAGGCTGCTGTTCTTTTTCCTGTTTCTCCATACGGCCGGCGAGATAGTTCGCGGCAAGAGAACCGGAAATGTTGTGCCAAACGCTGAAGATTGCACCCGGGATTGCCGCTGCAGCGCCGAAATGAAGCATCGCAAGCGACGTAGCAAGGCCGGAGTTCTGCATGCCGACTTCGATCGAAATCGCTTTGACTTTGGCAAGCGGCATGTGGAGTGCTTTGGCAACGAGGAAACCGAGACCGTAACCGCAAAGGTTATGCAGCATGACAACAGCCATGATGATGAGACCCGTTTCCATGATGCGCTGCGAGCTGACGGCAACAACACCGCCGACGATCAGGACGATTGCGATAACGGAAACCAGCGGCAGGAGTTTGACGATTTTCCGGATCGTTTCACCGAAGAACGTGTTCAGGATAATACCGGCGGCGATCGGGACGATAACAACCTGGAAGATTGACATCATCATGCCCGTGAACGGAACATCGATCCATGCACCGGCGAGCCACCACGTCAAAAACGGCGTGACAATCGGTGCGAGAATCGTCGTCGTCATCGTCATGGAGACAGACAGCGCGACATCACCGCGTGCGAGATACGTCATAACGTTCGAAGACGTACCGCCCGGGCACGTACCTACGAGGATAACACCGGCGGCGAGCTCCGGCGGCAGGCCGAAAGCCGTTGCGAGGATCCATGCCAAAAACGGCATGATCGTGAACTGGCAGAGAGCGCCGATGAAAACATCTTTCGGACGCTGGAAAACCAGTTTAAAGTCCTCGAGACGCAGCGTCATGCCCATGCCGAACATAACGATACCGAGAAGGATCGTAATCTTCGGTGCTGCCCATTTGAATGTCCACGGCTGGAACAGGGCGCAGGCGGCGATGACAATGACGAAAACCGCCATATACTTGGATACAAATGCAGATAATTTCTCTAAAAACCTCATATTTTCGCTCCCCTTCGTGTTTTTAGGTGATTCCCATCTTACAACTTGTGTCTTTTTGTGTCAACACTTTACATGCAAAAAATTTATTTTTCTATGTAAACCTGTAACTTTAAGAGCAAATTACGCCGTTTATTGTCTAACTCGGACGGATACTGACCAAAAATGACAAAACATACCTCTTGGAATCCCAGTATAGATAACAGGATATGATGCAATTCACTCGGGATGTGCAAACCTTGCTTTTTCCTCTTTATCCTGTTAAACTATACCTAAAAGGTGCGTCAGACAATTTGTTTCTGACCGTTTAATCCGAAGTTTTATTCCCGTGGCCGGATTCGGCGAGGTTTTCTCAGAATTGCGTTGAGGTGTATCACGGATGGGAAAGTAAATGATTTCCGGCAAAATAACGCATAGCAGAAGGCAGCGTCACGATCGGCGCTGCCTTTTATTCGCTGAAAAGAGAACGTAAGGGGGTGTTATTTTGAAGTTATTCATCACCGGCGGAGCCGGGTTTATCGGGTCCCATTTGGTACGGCTTTTGATCGCAGAACATCACGATGTCACGGTCGTCGATAACCTGAGTACAGGCAGTTTGTCCTATTTGCCTGAGAGCGGCTTTTCGTTTTTCCATATGGATGTACGGGACGTTAAGGTACGTAAAATCATTACCGAGGGACAGTACGACGGCATCGTACATCTGGCCGGTCAGACCATGGTGGGGTCTTCGATCGAAAACCCGGTATTTGACGCGCAGGAAAATATCATCGGCTCGCTCAATATCCTCGAAGCCGCGAAACAAATCCGCGCGCGTTTGGTATTTGCCTCGACCGCAGCCGCTTACGGCGACGTAGGTATCGAGGATTTGCCTGTAACGGAACAGCACGGCATTGCACCGATGTCGTTTTACGGATTGACGAAAACGACCGTTGAGAAGTATCTCCGATTATACCATATGCTCTTTTCGTTGGATTATGTGGCTTTGCGTTTTGCGAATGTCTACGGCGAGAGGCAGGGAGATCGCGGCGAAGGCGGTGTCATCAGCATTTTTGCGAAACAGATCGCTTTGAACCGCCCGATTACGATCTTCGGCGACGGAACGCAGACGAGAGATTTTATTTACGCAGGCGACATCGCGAGCGGCATCCTCGCTGCATTGACGACAAAACAGTCGAACACGGAATATAACCTCAGTACGGGTACGGAAACTTCGTTGAATACGTTGGTTGATTTATTCGGAACGATCGCCGGCAAGGACGTTAGGCCGGTATTTGCCGACAAAAAGCCGGGGGATATTTACCGCTCGGCTCTGGATAATCGCAAAGCTGCGGAAGGTCTCGGATGGAAGCCGGAAGTTTCGTTGACGGAAGGTTTGACACGAACGTATGAGTATTTCTGCAGAAAAAGTCAATAACGGATCAGGAATGAAAAACGGCAGTGAACAGCATGGCACGGTTAAACGTGTAAGACTGTTCCTGCCGTTATTTTTGTTTATTCGGATAATGACTGACTTTGTTGGTTTAAATTATTTTCGTCAATTCCGGGGCTATTCCTGCCATTTTGATTTATTTATCATTATTAGTCAACGTCATTTGCTCCGCCCGCCGAGTTTCATGCACGCCAACCCGAGAATCAATGTCAAAGCTTCACAGACCGGATAAGCGGCCCAAATCCCCGTCATGCCGAAGAAATGGGCGAGGATGACGGCGCAGAGGATGATCGTGATGATGCCGCGGGAAACGGAGATGACGGCTGCGGGGAAAGGACGGTTTTCGGCGCTCATGCTGCTCGCGAGGAAGATGTTGAGACTCGAAAAGAAGAAGCCGATAAAATAGATGTGCATGCCGGTAAAAGCGAGAGCGGCAAGCTCGGCGGATTGTTCGCTGTTAAACAGGGCAACGAGTTCGGGCGTAAATCCGAGAACGGCGGCGTAAAGAAGCGATGCGATCGTGAGTCCCGTGCCGACGCCCATGACGTAAAGCCGGCGAATGAGAGGACGGTTGTTTTCGGCATAATATAAACTGACGAGAGGCTGCGTGCCTTGGGCGAGTCCGTTGAAGATTGCCGTTCCGACAATGGCAAAATTGGCAATGACACCGTACGCCGCGACGCCGATGTTGCCCGCGAGGTCAAGGATCAGGAAGTTGAACGTCGCTGTCGTAATGCCGGCCGCGATTTCGCCGATGAAGGAAGACACGCCGACCTGACACGAACGGAAAAGCAGTTTCGGATTCGGCAGGCACGGGACGAAGCGGATGTGATTCGTTTTGCCGAAAAAGTGGACGGAGCAGCAAAGAATGCTCACAATCGGCGCCAAACCCGTCGCGAGTGCGGCCCCGGCAATCCCCATGCCGAGCGGGAACATGAAAATATAATCGAAAACGATGTTAAACAGGCAGCTTGCGAGCGTTGCGCCCATGGCAAGTCCCGGTGCGCCGTCATTACGAATAAAAGCGGGAACGGCGTAATTGATCATGAAAAACGGCATGAACGGAATGAAATACTGCAGATACGGAATACCGAGCGCAACAATCCCGGCGTCGCCGCCCATGAGCTCAAGGATTTTTCCCGCATTCAGGAAGCCGGCCGAGCCGAGAACGGTGCCGATGAGCAGGGACCAGATGAGCGCGTTAAAGAAGATCCGGTCATCGCGATGCCCGTCGCGGTTGTCTGTGACATAACGGATCGCAGAACCGATGCCGATCATGGCGCCGAGCGCATAAATGAGATTATAAATCGGCAGGCAGAGGTTGAGTACCGTGATGCCGTCCGCGCCGGACGCGAGTGCGATGAAAAACGTATCGGCAATGACATAACAGGAAATGCCGAGCATCCCGAGAATATTTAACGAAACATAACGCGCAAAGAGGCGCGGCAGGGATGTTTCGGTTTGTGGCGTCTGAGAGGTCATAAAAACTCCTTATCTTATGATACGACGCCGGTCATAAAAAAACACCGGAACCCGTACGGAAACGAACGGGACCCGGTGTTTGACTGCCCGGCAGCAGAATGGTTTCATGTGTTGCTTCTATTATAAGGGAATGCGGTTTCTTCTGCAAGGAAGGAGCGGAAATGTCAATCTGAGAAGGAATCCGCCCTCCCTTTGTGGAATAAGAAAAAGCGGTGTTCCGCATTACCATGTTTCACGAAAGGAAGAACTTATGCGAATTGAAGATATACCGAAGATCATTGCAAAAGAACTCAATGTCCGGGCGGCGCAGGTTGAACAGACCGTGACACTCCTCGATGAGGGCAATACGGTCCCGTTTATTGCGCGTTACCGCAAAGAAGCAACGGGATCGCTCGAAGACGAGCAGATCCGTACGATCGAAGAACGGCTGAACTACCTGCGCGGACTCGTTAAGCGTCAGGAAGAAATCCTCGCGTCCATCGAAGAGCAGGGGAAACTGACGCCGGAACTGAAGAGTGCAATTGAACGGGCAGATCGGTTGACGGATCTCGAGGATCTCTACCTGCCGTATAAAAAGAAAAAGCGCACGCGTGCACAAACGGCACGGGAACGCGGTCTCGAACCGCTCGCGGAGCAGATGCTCGCACAGAAAGAACGCCACGGTGATATAACGAAAGCGGCGTCAGGATATATTGACCCGGAAAACGGTATCGAAACCGCGGAAGATGCACTTGCGGGAGCACGGGATATCGTCGCGGAGCAGACGTCGGAGGATGCGAACATTCGTCAGGAGATGCGCCGGCGTCTTTGGAATGAAGCTTTACTTGTAACGGAACTCCAAAAAGACGCAGCGCCCGAGGATGCGCAGGTTTTTGACATGTACAGGGAATATCAGGAACCGGTCAAAACACTGCCGTCGCA
Organism: uncultured Veillonellaceae bacterium; assembly: GCA_902766015.1. Classification (GTDB taxonomy): domain Bacteria; phylum Bacillota; class Negativicutes; order Selenomonadales; family Selenomonadaceae; genus RUG11126. The sequence goes on along the minus strand of CACXCC010000056.1, from coordinate 35,743 downwards.
CCGGATTCTTGCGATCAACCGCGGCGAGAAAAAGGGAGCGCTCAAAGTCAGTTTGACATTCGATCAGGAAGCAGCCGTCAATCGCATGACGGGGCGCGTTCTGACTCGTCCGTCGATCTGGTCGGACAAATTGCGCGAAGCTGTCGCGGACGGTTGGCAGAGGCTCCTTTATCCCGCGCTTGAACGCGAAGTCCGCGCTAAGCTCACGGAAGATGCCGAAACGCAGGCGATTCACGTATTCGGTGTCAATCTGCGTCAACTTTTGCTGCAGGCTCCTCTTGCGGGACACACGGTCATGGGACTTGATCCGGGATACCGTAACGGCTGTAAAATGGCCGTTGTCGATCCGACGGGACGCGTGCTCGATTTCGCTGTTTTACATATTACGGGCAGCGACAGTGCCAAGAAAGCCGCGGCGAAAACCGTCCTCTCGTCAATCAAGGCACATCATGTGACGCTGCTTTCCATCGGTAACGGTACGGCGTCCTATGAAACGGAACAGTTTGCGGCCGAACTTATCCGCGACAATAAACTGAAGGACGTCCATTATCTCATCACGAACGAAGCCGGCGCGTCTGTCTATTCCGCGTCAAAACTCGCGAAAGAGGAACTGCCGGATTATGACGTCGTTATCCGCGGAGCCGTCTCGATCGCGCGGCGCGTGCAGGATCCGCTCGCCGAACTCGTCAAAATCGATCCGCAGGCGATCGGCGTCGGTCAATATCAGCATGACGTCAACCAGAAAGCCCTCGGTGCCGCACTTGACGCGGTCATCGAATCGGCCGTCAATCACGTCGGCGTTGACCTGAATACGGCGTCTCCCGCCCTCCTTCGCCATGTCGCGGGGATCACGGCAACGACGGCAAAAAATATCGTCGCGTATCGTGACGCGAACGGCGCCTTTTCCGGGCGACGTCAACTCCTTAAAGTACCGCGTCTCGGCCCCGCCGCTTTTACGCAGTGCGCGGGTTTCCTGCGCATCGCGGGCGGAAAATCCCCGCTTGACGCGACACCGGTTCATCCCGAGTCGTACGCACTCGCCGAAAACATTCTCGACCGCCTCGGTTTCACGCTTTCGGATCTGCGGGATAAAGACCGTCTCGCACAGCTCGTGTTGAAGCGTCGACTTTTGACGCCGGAAAACGAGGAAAAGCTCGCCCGTGACCTCAAGGCCGGCGTGCCGACCGTCCACGATATTCTTGACGCACTCGTGCGTCCCGGACGCGATCCGCGCGAGGATTTGCCGGCACCGCTCACGCGTCAGGCGATTGTCAAACTCTCCGATCTCAAAGTCGGCACGATCCTGCGCGGCACGGTCCGCAATATTACGGATTTCGGTGCGTTCGTCGACATCGGCCTGCACGATGACGGCCTTATCCATATCTCCGAGCTCAGCAAACGACGTGTCAAACATCCGCTTGACGTTGTTGCCGTCGGGGATATCCTTGATGTTCTCGTTATCAGCGTCGACGAAAAGCGCAACCGCATCGGCTTATCCCTGAAACGCGTCCCGGAAGCGCGGGCGGCGGCACAAAAATAACGGTCATTTCGCAGGCAAAGAAAACCGGTTTCCTTCGTCAGCTTTTTGCGATAAGGAAACCGGTTTTTGATGCGGTGATTCGTCAATGATTTATGGATCTGCCTCGGGGATCGGAACCTCGATGACCGTATGATCGAGCGCGTGAATGAAGGTTAAAAGATCCTCATACCGCAATGCGAGTGTCGCGGTGTTGCGGTTCGGATGGGCACAGATCGTTTTCCCGCGGAGTGCCTCGTCCAAGATGACCGTCACTTTGTTTTCCGTGTCATGGATGATACCGAGCGGCGTGACACTGCCGGGATACAGATGTAACAGGTCGCTCAATTCCGCTTCGCTTGCAAAGGAGAGATGCGGAACATGCAGGAGTTTTGCGACTTGATTGATGCGCGGGCGCTTTGCGGCGGGGAAAACGAGCAGGTAAAACGCTTTGTGTTTCATGGAGAGAAAGAGGTTCTTGCACGCCGTTGCCTGCAGTTTTTCGGCGATGCCGAGTGAAGCGGCTTCCTCGGATGTATAAACGGCGGGATGTTCCAGTTTCTCGTAGTGGATTTTGAGTTGTTGCAGCAGTTCGTCGAGTTCCATCGGGCGCTCCTTTCGCGTGACGTGTCGATGCTTTCCTGTATTGTAACATGAAATTTCATTTCGGGAAACATTTAGCGGACCCTAACGCCAATGTGGTATACTGTCTGTGTGCGGAAATACCGTTGGAAAGTACAACAGGTTAGGATGGTGGTTGCTGTGAAACCGACGATTGCAATATTGCCGCTGATTGACGTACAACGAGAAAGCTGGTGGATGGTCCCGGGCTACATGGAAGGAATTCTCGCGGCGGGAGGGCTTCCCGTCATGCTGCCGCTGACGTCAGATGACGCTGACATCAAGCGGATTACCGCAATGTACGACGGCTTTTTGTTCCCGGGCGGTCAGGATGTTTCACCGGGACTTTACGGCGCATCCGTGTCACCGTGCTGCGGAGAAACCGTGCCGGAACTTGACGCGATGAGCCGCGCGCTCTTTGCGGCCGTTACGGCAAAAGAAAAGCCGATTCTCGGCATCTGCCGCGGGCATCAGCTCATCAATGCGCTTTTGGGCGGTGACCTCTATCAGGATCTGCCGACAGATCATCCGTCAAACATCAGCCATGCCATGACGCCGCCGTATGACCGTGCCGTCCATGACGTCAACATCGATTCGGAAAGCCCGCTTTACCGCCTTCTGAAAGCGTCAAAAATCGGCGTCAACAGCTACCATCATCAGGCCGTGAAAACGCTCGCAAAAGACCTGAAACCGATGGCAACAGCCCCGGACGGGATCATCGAAGCCGCGTATATGCCGGCTCTGCCGTTTGTCTGGACCGTTCAGTGGCACCCCGAGTTTTCGTATCAAACCGATCCCGACAGTCAACGGATATTCCGCGCGTTTGTCGCAAGCTGTGAGTGAGTGCGATTTTTCTGGCTTCCCGTCCCCGACTTGTGCTATAATAAACTATTCGTGATTTTACAGAGGAAGCGGAGGTCAGAACCGGAACAATATGGAAACGACAAAGACAAACGGACGTCGGTATACGATTCTCTCCTACGGCTGTCAGATGAACGTCTCGGATTCCGAGCGCATGGCGGGACAGCTTCAGGCGATGGGATATACGCAAATCGATGATATGCGTCAGGCCGATGTCATTTTGATTAATACGTGCTGTGTCCGCGAAACGGCGGAGGATCGCGTCTACGGCAAGATCGGCGAGATCAAGGCGATCAAACGCGAGCATCCGGAGCTCATTTTCGGGATTACGGGCTGTATGGCGCAGAAAGAGAAAGACAGCCTCATTAAACGTGCGCCGCATATCGATTTTGTGCTCGGCACGAACAAGGTGCAGGAACTCAGTCAGATTATCCGCAAAATCGAGGCGGAGCGTCAACACGTCGTAGATACGGTACTCGAAAACAATGACATGCCGGAAAATGTGCCGATCGCACGCGAAGGAAAGTTTTCGGCGTGGATCCCGATTATGTACGGCTGCAATAATTTCTGCACGTACTGCATTGTGCCGTACGTTCGCGGACGTGAGCACAGCCGTCATCCGCAGGATATCATCCGCGAGGTCGAACAGGCCGTCGCGCAGGGCTACGAGGAGGTGACGCTTCTCGGTCAGAATGTCAATTCGTACGGCAAGGATCATAAGGAAGCGGATTTTGCGGACCTTTTGACGATGGTTGATCAGGTTCCGGGGATCCGGCGCGTGCGTTTTATGACGTCACATCCGAAGGATCTCAGCGACCGAGTCATTGCCGCGATTGCAGGCGGTACGCATCTTTGCGAACACATCCATCTGCCGGTGCAGCACGGCAGCAACCGGATTTTAAAGGCGATGAACCGCGTTTATACGACGGAGAAATACCGCGATCTCGTCAAGCGTATACGGGCGGCGATTCCGGATGTCAGCCTGACGACGGATCTTATCGTCGGTTTTCCAGGCGAAACGGATGAAGACTTTGAGCAGCTTCTCGCGTTTCTGAAGGAAATCCGCTATGATTCGGCCTATACGTTTATTTATTCGCCGCGTTCCGGAACCCCGGCGGCAAAGATGGCAGATCAGGTGCCGGAAGCGGTCAAAAAAGAACGTCTGAATCGTCTCATGGCGGTACAAAATCAGATCAGCCTCGAAATCAACGAACAGCTTCTGGGCAAAACGTTTGAAGTCATGGTCGAAGGACCGAGTAAAAACCGCGCGGATGTCTGGAGCGGACGTACGCGTACGAATAAGATCGTACTCTTTGAGCACGGTGACGAGAAACCGGGCGAATTCGTTGACGTTAAAATCATGCAGCCGCAGACGTGGGTGCTGAAGGGCGAGCGCGTATAATTTTCAGGGTGTGTATCAGGGCAGGAGAACTGTGTGTCAGTTTTCCTGCCCTGTTTCTGGTTTTTGGGGCTGTTTTATGGTATGCTTAATTATTACAGACTGAGTAAACAGCAACGATTCTTATAGAACCGGCGCGGCCGAGCCGGCCGGGAAAAGGTGGTGCAATATGGAACTGACACCGATGATGCAGCAATATCTCACGACGAAGAAACAGTATCCCGATGCGATCCTGTTTTTCCGTCTCGGCGATTTTTATGAAATGTTTTTTGACGATGCGAAACTCGTGTCAAAAGAACTGAGCCTGACCCTCACAAGCCGCAGCGGCAACAAGGAAAAGGCACCGATGTGCGGCGTGCCGTACCACGCGGCAGAGGTATATGTCAATAAACTCGTCAAGCGCGGCTATAAAGTCGCGATCGCGGAGCAGATCGGCGATCCGAAAGCGAAAGGGCTGACGAAGCGTGAGATTATCAAGGTCGTGACGCCGGGAACGATCCTTTCGGAGACGGCGCTTCAGGATGCATCGAACAATTATATCGCGCTCATTGACGAAACGGCTTCCGGTATCGTGCTCGCCGGTGCGGATATTTCGACAGGCGAGTGTTTTTACGGCATTTATACGGGGAAAAACCGACAGCAGATGCTCTTTGACGAACTCTATCGTTTGATGATGCCGGAACTTTTGACTGTCGGGACGTTGTCCTTTGCAGCGGAACTGCGGGAGTTCCTCGAACTGCGCCTGCCTCACTGCACGGTGACGCCTGTGGAACGTTCGACGGATATCGAAGACCGAATCATCGAGCATTTTGACATGGACGAACGGCCGCGGCACGAGGAAGCAAAACCGGCGATCGCGACGCTCCTTGACTATCTGCACGAAACAGTGCGTACGGATCTGACGCAGATCAACACGCTTACCTATCTTGACGCGAGTGAGAATCTCGTCGTTGACACGTACACACTGCGCAACCTCGAGATCACGCGCAATCTGCGTGACGGCGGGCGGAAAAATACGCTGCTTTCCGTCCTGGACTTCACGAGTACGGCAATGGGGAGCCGACTTTTGAAGAAATGGCTCGAGTATCCGCTTCTTGACATTCTCGCGATTAACCGCCGGCTGGACGCCGTGGAGGAACTCACGCAGAATGCGGCCATGCGGCGTGGTTTGCGTGACGGCTGCCGCGATGTTCACGATTTCGAGCGTTTACTTACGCGTATCGAGGTCGGTACTGCCAATGCGCGCGATGTGCTCGCGTTAAAAGCGTCACTCTGCTGTCTGCCGGAGATCCGTCACCGTCTCGAAGGGAGCAGGGCATCCCTGCTTCGGGAGAGTTTTTCGCGTATCGAACTCTTCCGCGACCTCGTCGATCTGCTCGACCGCGCGATCGTCGAGAATCCGGGCATTTCGCTGCGCGAGGGCGGCATCATCAAGGACGGATATAATGAAGAACTCGACGAATACCGCCGTATTGCCCATGACAGCAAGTCGATGCTGCAGGAAATCGAGGAGCGCGAAAAAGAGGAGACGGGCATCAAGTCACTGAAGATCGGCTACAATAAAGTCTTCGGCTATTATATCGAAGTGCGCCACAGCAGTACGGAACTCGTCCCGGACCGCTATATTCGCAAGCAGACGCTCGCGAATGCGGAGCGTTACATCACGGATGAGCTCAAGACGTTTGAAAGCAAGATCCTCGGCGCGCAGGAAAAAATCGTCAATATCGAATATGCACTCTTTACGGAGGTGCGTGAGGCGGTTAAACGTCAATTGACAGCTATTCAGGAAACGGCGCACGAAGTCGCACGCGTCGACGTGTTGACGGGACTTGCGGAAGCTGCGGTTTCCTACCATTATGTACGGCCGAAAATGGTCACGGACGGCGAAATCCGTATCAAAGAAGGGCGTCATCCGCTCGTCGAGCGCATTTTAACGCGCGAGCTTTTCGTGCCGAATGACACGGAACTTAATCACCGCGACTGCGAGATTATGCTGATTACGGGCCCGAATATGGCCGGCAAATCGACGTATATGCGACAAGTCGCGCTGTTGACGCTCATGGCGCAGGCGGGGAGTTTCGTGCCGGCGCGTGAAGCCGCGATTTCGCCCGTTGACCGCATTTTTACGCGTATCGGCGCGAGCGATGATCTCGTGAGCGGCCAAAGTACGTTTATGGTCGAGATGAATGAAGTCGCGCAGATTTTGAAGTATGCGACGAAAAACAGCCTCGTCATCCTCGACGAGATCGGACGCGGCACGAGTACGTTTGACGGCATGAGTATTGCGCGCGCCGTCGTGGAGTATGTCGAACAGTCAATCCATGCCAAGACACTTTTTGCGACGCATTATCATGAACTCACGGAGATGGAGGATGAAAAGATCTGCAATTTCTGCGTCGCTGTCAAGGAACGCGGGACAAAAGTCGACTTTATGCGCCGTATCGTGCCGGGAGCGGCGGATAAATCGTACGGCATCCACGTCGCGCGCCTCGCGGGCCTGCCTCCCCGCGTGACAAAACGAGCGGAAGTCATCCTCGCGGGACTCGAGGAGGAACAGGCCGAGGAAAAAGCGGCCGTAACGCCGGCAAAAGCCGAAAAACCGGCACTTAAAGTTGCCGAAGAACCGGCGATGGGATCGCTGTTTGCGGATACGCTTCGTGACGATCTCCTCGCCCTTGACGTCATGACGATGACGCCGATCGAAGCGATCAACAAACTCTATGAACTGCAGCAGCAGGCGAAGAAGGAGGCGGGACGTTCATGAGCATCATTCGTGTACTCGACGAAGGAACGATCAATAAAATCGCAGCCGGTGAAGTCGTCGAACGCCCGGCTTCGGTCATAAAGGAACTTGTCGAAAACGCCATTGACGCCGGTGCAACGCGCATCGAAGTCGAAATTACGGCGGGCGGCACAAGTTTTATGCGTGTGACAGATAACGGCAAAGGGATGACGCGCGAGGACGCGGAACTGGCGATTCAGCGTCACGCGACAAGTAAAATCCGCGAAGCCGGCGACCTCAATACGGTGCGGACACTCGGATTTCGCGGCGAAGCATTGCCGACGATCGCGTCTGTGTCCCGGTTCTGTATGCTGACTCGTCCCGCGGGAACCGACCTCGGGACGAAAATTGTCATCAGCGGCAGTAAACCGCCGGAAATCGACGAAGCCGGTTGTTCCCTCGGTACGACGATCCGCGTCGAGGATCTTTTTTTCAACACACCGGCGCGCAAGAAGTTTTTAAAAACGAACCATACGGAAGCATCGCATATCAACGATTTTATCGTCAAGCTCGCTTTGTCACGCCCGGATATCGAGTTCCAGTTTATCAATAACAACCGTCTTGCCGTGGCGACACCGGGAAACGGCAGTTTGTTTGACGCCGTGCAGAGCATTTACGGCGACAGTGTTGCGGATGCGTTGTTGCCGCTTGACTTTACGGACGGCGATACGAAGATTACGGGCTTCATCTCAAAGCCGTCAACGCTCAAGAGTTCGCGGGGATGGCAGACCTTTATCGTCAACGGACGTATTATCCGCAACGGTGCACTCGCGAAAGCCGTTGACAACGCCTATCGATCCCTGATCCCGAAGAGCGGGTTCCCGTTTGCCGTTCTCGTCATTTCCGTGCCGCAGCGCAGTATTGACGTCAACGTCCATCCACAGAAGAGCGAGCTGAAATTTGAGGACGAAGGGCGTATCTTTAAGGCCGTTTATAAGACGGTACTTGACGCGATTCGTCCGGCTGACGGCAACCTGCAGCAGATCGCGGCAACGGTCGAAAAACCGGAACAACATGCGCAGCCGGCGTTTCCGGGCGGTTCGTCCGGTGCGGCGTCGATTAAATCGGGGATGTCACTGTTTGACGGTGCGGCGTTCGGAGCAAAGAAACCGTTTGACGTGTCAACACAGAGCGGATCGTCCGGTAACAGTTTCGGCGGTTTGGGACAAAACCGTTCGGCAGAAAAACGCTTTGACGCGAAGTTAAACGCGGGCAGTTTTTCGCCGTCGGGAAATCGCGTTTCGGAGCGTCATGCGCCGCAGACGATTTACGAAGCCGTCAACCGTATGGGTTCGGCGTCAGAGGCTGACGCGAGACGGTTTGCCGAGGCGCAGGCACAGCGGCTGCGGGAAAGCCGCGTCAATGTGCCGCAAGGATCAGTCAGCCGCGGTTCCATGACAGAACAGGCAAATGTTGACAATCAGGCGTCAACGGGCGGGGCTGCTTTGTCCGGCGTCAATTTGTCCGAAACGGTACCGAATACGGGTTGTTCGGGGGAAACGCTGAGGTACAGCGGCAAAATCCTGCCGATCGGTCAGGTCGCGCTGACGTATATTATCGCGCAGGATGCAACGGGACTCTATATCGTCGATCAACACGCGGCGCATGAACGCATTCTCTTTGACAAGTTTGCGGCGATGGCAGACGGGATTCCGTCGCAGCAGTTGCTCGTCCATCAGATTTTATCATTTGACCGTCAGGAGGCGGAGCTCATCGAGAATAATAAGGATCTCTTTTCGAAGCTCGGGTTCCATATGGAACCGTGCGGCGACCGCGAATTCCGTCTCATGGAAGTGCCGGCGGATATTCCGCTGAAGGAAGCCGAAGGGATCATCCGCGAGATTTTGATGTCACTTCAGGATATGCACCGTGCGACGGCGAAGGAAATCCGTCAGGCCTGTCTGGCGACGACGGCTTGCCGCGCGGCGATCAAAGCCGGTGAGGAACTCAATTTCCGTCAAATGCAGATTTTACTCGAGGAACTCGCGTCAACGGCGTTCCCGTATACGTGTCCGCACGGGCGGCCGACCATACTGAAATTCAGCAGTGAGGAACTCGCCAAGATGTTCAAACGTACGGGATTCGGCTTTTGAGGGGGTGTGTCATGAAGATTGACGATGCGATTGTGACAACGGGGTACCGCGGTCATCGCTGGCAGGCGGAAAATGTCGCCCTCGCAAAAGAAACGGCAGAGCGGCTCCGACTGCCTTACGAAGTCCGCGGGCACGAAGCGCTTGACGCGATGCGCGAACGCACGGGGGCAAAGTACATCCTTGTCGCGAAGGAACGGAAACTGTTTCTCGAAACGGAAGAAGGAGAACTGTTCTTTCATCCGAATATGGCGCATCTCCGCATTAAGAATCTGCGCTTTGGGAATACCGGAGACCGCATGATCGAAGCGATGGGACTGAAATCCGGCATGACCGTTCTTGATTGCACGCTCGGACTCGGCGCCGATGCGATTGTCGCCAGCTACGTGGCGGGACCGACCGGACAGGTAACGGCTCTCGAGTCAAATCCGCTCACGGAAGCCGTTATTCACGCCGGCATGCGGCATTTTACGGCGGAAAACGCGCGCATTGAAGCGGCTGTTCGTCAAATTCAAACGCATGCCGCGGATGCATTGACCTTTCTGCGTGAGCAGGAGGACAGGAGTTTTGACGTCATTTACTTTGACCCGATGTTCCGTCATCCCCTGCGCGCGAGTCACAGTCTTGATCCTCTGCGTCTTGTTGCGGATCGTCGTCCGTTGACAACGGAACTTATCACGGAGGCGCGACGCGTCGCCCGTTTCCGTGTTGTTATGAAGGAAAACAGCCGCAGCGGGGAGTTTGAGCGCCTCGGTTTTCCGGAGATTACGGGCGGGAAATACAGTAAGGTTCATTACGGCGTAATTCATATATAAAGACAATTGTACTATACAAATATACATAACGAATTTTATCGACAGTATAATTTTTATACTGTCGATTTTTTTGTAAATTTTTTCAAGAAAATGTTTTTAAAAGAAGGACTTTTAGAAAATATGTTGAATATATGAATCATAAACAACTTTCATGTACAAAGAAGGAGGACTTACTATGAAGTCAGAACAGGGTTTTTCATTGCTTTCCATTCTCGTTGCTGTGATGATCATCGGCATCCTCGCGGCCATTGCGGTGCCGAAGTTTAACTCGGCAATGGTTTCGGCCAACACAGCAAGGGTAAAGGCGGATCTCAGTACACTCGATTCGGCCATCGTCATGTACAAGTTGGAACACGGGGACGATCCGGCGAAGATCGGCGATCTCGACGCGTACGTCACGGATATCAATCACCTGACACCGCCGAAAGGGAATGTTTACGTGAAAGGTGCAGACGGAACGCAGACCGTTGCGCTCAATGAAGCCAGTTACGGCATCGAAAAGGGAACAGACGAAACGCGCGCTGTCGTCGGTACGTATAAAAACGGAGACCTCGGTAAATGAACAGCCTGATCGGCGTGACGCCGGTTCCGTGGTCTTCGCTCCTGCCGTACCGGTATGTTTTAGGGTTCGGGCACGCTCTGATCATATGCGGGACTCTTATCTGGATACCGTCAAACTCCGACCGATTGATCACGATGGGCTTTTTGAGTGCTTTGTTGATCCTGAGTCTGTTTGATTGTCTGCAAGGCTTGATCTACGACCGCCTGCTTTTGCCGCTTACCGTTCTCGGACTTGTTGCGTCCTATCTTGACGGTATGTCGATGGCGGATCTCGTATCCGGTGCGATTACGGGAGGGGGATTGCTTTATCTGCTGCGTTTCGTGACGCAGGGAGGGCTCGGTCTCGGTGATGTCAAATTCGGCGGTGTTCTCGGCATCTGGCTCGGATTATCCGGTATTATACCGGCGCTCTTTTTCGCATTCCTCTTCGGCGGTTTGACGGCACTCTTTTTCCTTTTCCGTCACCATCGGGGACGCGATACGCTGCCGTTCGGCCCGTTTCTTTCGCTCGGCGCTTTGACGGTGTTTTTCGCGGGAGAGGAAATCCTTGCCGTTTACGGGAGCTTCTTATGAGAGAACGGGGATTTGCCGGCCTCGAATGGCTGCTCCTGATCTCCGCAGTGATCGTGACGTTTACGATGGCTGTTCCGGCGATCGGGACGTTTTACCGCGAAGCGGCTCTCGAATACGAATCGGAGCATTTGCTCGCCGATATCCGACGTCTGCAATCTCTGAGCCGCCTTACGACGGACACGAGTACGCTTTCGCCGGAACGGCGGAGCAGTGCGCCCGTTTTGCGCCTTCAGGGCGATTCGTATACGCTTTTACGCGGCAGTGAAATCATTTCACGTCACCGTTGCCTTCCTTCCGTGTTGATTATGAAGAAAAATTACGGGACAAAGGCGACGGTTGACTTGGCGTTTCATTATTTCGGCAATCCCAATATGGCGAATATGACGATTGAGGTGTTTCGTAATGGCGAACGAAGTAAATGCCGGAAAATCATTCTGGCGACAGGCGGACGCATCCGTCTCGAACGTCAATAGGAGGAAACCGGAAACCGGATTTTTCCTCATGGAGACCGTCGTTCTCGGCATTATCGTGCTCGCCGTTGCCGCGGTTATGCAGCTATATCCGCAGGCGGCCGCGCTTTCTGCTGGCGAAGGAACACGTCAGGGAGCTGTGTTTCTCGCGCGTCAGCAATTGGCGTATGTGAGTCAAAAAGCGGATGCGCAGAAACAGCTTCCGGCGGAGATTTCCTGGCAGGGTGAAACGTCCGATCTGCAGCGCGGCAATACATCTTATCGCGTCACGACGACATGTCAGCCGTCTGATACCGGTGTTTATACCGTAACAGTAGAAGTCAATTGGCAAAATCGGGGCAGGGATGCGGCATTGACACTTAAAAAGGAGGTGATTCCGCTTGACAGGGAGGCGGGGAAATGACAGGGAACGCGGTATGATCCTGCTCGATTTTCTGCTCGCGTTTCCTCTCCAGTTATTGCTTTTGATGTCAATGGCGGTCATGCTTCTCGCGGCAGGACGATGGTATGTTTTTTTGCTCGCGGACTGGGAACTGCAGCAGGAAATTTCTTCTTCCATGCAGCGTATCGTCCGCGACGCCGAGTCCGGCAGTATACTCAAAGCCGTTTCGCCGGAAGGATCGGGCGGTTTGCGGATTATTTATAAACGCGAGAATAACGGTGTACTGCGTGAAGAAAAGGTTTGGTATTGGGTACACGAAAAGGACCGTCTGCATAAACTCGTGCGCAATCAAAATACGGCGCCGATGACGGGAGAACATGCCCTGGCCGGCGTTGACATCACGTCATTTTCCTGCCGTAAGGTCAAACCGGGTCTGTTCCGTATCGGTTTGGAAGGGAAAAGCCGTGTAACGGGGCATCGTTACGGGCTGACAACGGCGGTTTATGTGCCGGAGGTGCCGTAGAATGAGGAATCAACGGGAACAGGGAACGGCGACATTGTTCGCGCTGGCACTGCTTATGATCAGCTTTGCACTCGGTATGGCCTTGATCTATTTTTCTCTTTCGGGGCGCAGCAACGGAGAGGATTACTATCGTGAAACGCAGCTCTATACGGCGGCAGAAAGCGAACTGCGGCGTGCGGCTGTCGATGTCATGCAGAACGGGACGGATGCTCCGTCCGGTAAAATTCAAATGCGGTATTCCATGACAACGGATGATGTGACAGTCCGGGTTTACGAAAAACGCAGCAACGATACGGTTTATCTTTATGCGTATGCCGAGCCGAACAAGGATGACGGGTGGAGGCGTCATTTGGAAATGAAAGGATATTTAACGAAACGGGGGGATCGATATGTCTGGATGGGCTTCTTCCTGTAGGCGCGTGCGTTCCTTTTTCGAACGGGATGACACGAGGCGGGCGGGAGCGGCTTTGACGTCAACCGGGATTGCGCTGGTCTGTCTGCAGCGTCAGGACGGGGCATGGTATCTGACGGATGAAAAACGATATTTATGGAAACAGCCGTTTACGGCCAAGGAAGCCGGGGCGTGGCTTCGTGAACTGCGTCAGTGGATCGGGGAGGAGTTGACGTCAGATACACCGTTCGGTGTCAGTCTGCCTCCCGAAGCGGCACTGACGTATCTTATCGATTTGCCGTTAACCATTCCGGCGGAGGAACGGCATGAGGCTCTGTTTTGGGAATTTGATGCGAACGTTGCCGATCTCGGCATGGAAGCGTCGGAATTTGCCATTGCGTTTGAGCAGCTTCCTCAGAACGAGCTGACATTTTGGCTCGCCGGTGTTCCGAACGCGCTGGTTTCTGCCGTCAGAGAGACGTTGGAGCCGGTTTGTGACTGTCAGGCGTTGACGGTTCCTCTGCCGGGAGAATCAGCGGGCGTTTCCGCAGCGGATTCGTCAACGTTTACTGTAGGGAATACCGATATTATTATGTCTGTACCGACACATACCCTCACCCCAGCGGAACGACGGGATGCCATTCATGCGGCTTTGCTTGCCGGCTGTGTCAATTGCGGGGAATCCGACGTCACATTCGGACGCAACTTCCTGCCCGAAAACCGAAACCGTTGGGATTACCGGCGTGTCGGCCTGGTGACGTCAATGTTCATCGTCGTTTTGACCGTTGCCGTCTGGTGCGTTGACGTTGCCATGCTTTACGGGAGTCATGCGGCACTCGAAAATGTGCAGCAGCGTCAACAAAGTCTGCGGTCGGAAGAGCAGCGCATGAACGAAACCGTACGTGCGGAAGCGGCAATTGCGAAACGGGAGCAGGCTTTCCGTCAAATCGAGGGCTCCGGTGTGTCGCCGTTTGAACTTTGTGTTCAACTCGGTAATAATACGCAGGAACGCGTCTGGCTGCGCAGTGTGACACTGGAAGAAGGCGGGAAACTCCGCCTGCAGGGACGCGCCGCGTCGTATGACGACTTTGCCGCGTATTTCCGTGACGTCGAGTCAAAAAGCGTTGCTCCCGGCGGTAAAGCCGTACTCGAAGATGTTCATGCCGATCCGACGGAAGGGGGGATTGCCTTTCAATTAAATATCGGGACAGAAAATAAAAAGGAAAGGAACGAGGAAACAGGATGAGAAACGGGGAGAAAAAACAGCTCGCTGTACTCGGCAGTGTCTGCGCGCTCATCGTTATAGTCGGATTTTTGATTCACAGTCTGCTGCTGGAGCGTCGTGTGTGGATAGAAGAGCAGCGCCTGCAGATCACAAAACAAGTCGAAACGGTTGAAGCGTTTGCCCGCACCCGTACATCGCGTCCGAATTGGGAAGCGGAAACGACGGCGCGGGAAAAGCGGATTTTACGGACATTGCCGGAGTCGTTGGATCAGGGCGCCTTTTTGACCGCGATTCAACGTAAAGCTGTCATTGCGGGGTTGACCATCGAAAAAGTCACGCCGGGCAATCAGCAGAACGAAGGCGGGCTAACGACTCTCCCGATCGCACTTGTCTGCAAGGGCAATTATTTTCAGCTCGTTTCGTTCTTTCGGCAGATCGAGGAAAGGGGGCGTTACGTCAAAATCCGTGAAGTACGGATCGAAAGCGCCGAAGCGGGGATGCTGCGATGTCATCTTGAAATGCAGATCTTTGCTTTCGCCGCTGTTTGACAGGAAGAATACAGTTTAGAGAAGGGGATTGTTCCGCCGGCGCGGTGCAATCTCTTTTTTACTTGTACTTGTTTCGTTCCTGTTGTATGCTAGAGAGTAACAATGTAAAGGGAGTGTAGCATATGACGGAATTACGTTTTTTGACGGCAGGCGAATCACACGGACCGTGCCTGACGGCGATCCTTGAAGGTCTGCCGGCGGGACTGAAAGTCAGCGAAGAGGCGATTAACCGCGATCTTGCCCGGCGTCAACAGGGATACGGCCGCGGCGGACGCATGCTCATCGAGACGGATCAGGTAAATGTCCTTTCGGGGATTCGTTTCGGTGAAACGCTCGGCGGCCCCGTGACGCTGCAGGTAAAGAATCGCGATCACTCGAATTGGGGCGCACGCATGGCGGCATTCGGCGAACCGACGGGCCCGAAAGTCACGGCGGCGCGTCCTGGACATGCGGATTTTACGGGACTTCGCAAATATGACCGCGAGGATGTCCGCGATATTCTCGAACGTTCAAGTGCGCGTGAAACGACAATGCGTGTTGCTGTCGGCGCACTCTGCAAGGAATTTTTACGTGCACTCGGCATTTCGGTCGTGTCACAGGTGGTCATGATCGGCGGAATCGGCGTTGATGAAAGCAAAATCGACCGTTCGAAAATCGGCGAAATCAACAGCACGGAACTCAACTGTTGCGATCCGGAAGCCGGCGAAAAGATCAAGGCGCGAATTCATCAGGCGCAGAAAGACGGCGATACGCTCGGCGGCAAATTTGAAGTCATCGTGCGCGGCTGTCCTGCCGGACTCGGCAGTCATATTCAGTGGGATCGTCGACTTGACGGCCGCCTCGCGGGAGCGCTCATGTCCATTCAGGCGATCAAAGCTGTCGAAGTCGGTGCCGGTGTACAGTGCGCGGAACTGCCGGGGAGTCAGATCCATGACGAAATGTTCCTCGACGAGAACGGTCATGTTTACCGGAAAACAAACCGCGCCGGCGGACTCGAAGGCGGCATGACGAACGGCGAAGAAATTTCGGTCCGCGCCGTTATGAAGCCGATTCCGACTCTTATGTCACCACTCCATTCGATTGACATCGCGTCCCATTCGGCTGTTCTCGCCTGCAAGGAGCGCAGTGACGTTTGTGCCGTTCCGGCGGCGTCTGTCGTCGGCGAAGCCATGGTTGCTATAGTCATCGCGCAGGCGATCTGTGAGAAATTCGGTTCCGACGCTCTGTCTGACGTCAAATCCGCCATTGCCGCTTACAATGAACGCATCGGGAAGGGCTGGTAATTTATGAAGACAAATATCGTCCTGACCGGTTTTATGGGAACGGGAAAAACGAGTACGGGACGGCTTCTCGCGAGCCGCCTAGGCTATGCATTTCTCGACCTTGACGTTGAAATCGAGAAGAAGTTCAACATGAAAATCCCCGATATGTTCGCGCAGAAAGGCGAAGCGTATTTCCGTGCCTGCGAGCGTCAGGTTGTGCAGGAAGCGTCAAAACGTCAGCATGCGGTCATTTCGACCGGCGGCGGAGTCGTAAAAAATCCGGACAATATCCGCGACTTACGTCAAAACGGACTTATTGTTTGTCTGACAGCTGACATTGACACGATCCTGTTACGGACGGGAAAACGCGGCGAGCGTCCCGTGCTCGACAAGGAAGATCAGGGAAACCGCCGTGCTGCCGTCGAAAAAGTCATGCAGGAACGCGCCGGCCTTTATGCGGATGCCGACGTGACGATTGACACGAGTCATGTCACACCGCTCAGGGCAGCCGAGCAGATCATACGGATTTATAAAGCAAAAGAGGTATAATATGCGGACGGTAAAGGTTGATTTAGGCAAAAACAGTTATGATATTTTGATCGGGACGGATCTCGCAAAACAGCTCGAGGCATTTGTCCGTCAGGCGGGCTTTTCGCAGAAAGCCATGCTGATCACGGACAGCAATGTCGGGCCGCTTTACGCTGACTATGTGCGCGAAATCCTCGAACGCGCCGGGAAGAACGTGACCGTCGCGACGATTCCCGCCGGCGAACCGTCAAAATCTCTGCAGGTTGCGGAAGAACTTTATACGCAGGCGATTGAAGCAGGACTTGACCGCAAATCGGCGATCTTTGCTCTCGGCGGCGGCGTGGTCGGTGATCTCGCCGGTTTTATCGCGGCGACGTATATGCGCGGCGTCCCGTTTGTTCAGATTCCGACGAGTCTGCTTGCACAGGTTGACTCGAGCGTCGGCGGCAAAGTGGCCGTCGATCACAGACTCGGGAAAAACCTCATCGGCGCCTTTTATCAGCCGAAAGCCGTTTTTATCGACCTTGCCATGATGAAGACCCTGCCGCCGCGTGAAATCTATACGGGGCTCGGTGAAATCGTCAAGTACGGTATCATCTACGATCCGGAGTTTTTCCGTTTTCTCGAAACGCATCAGGCGGACGTTCTCGCACTCGAACCGACGACGGCGGAGCATATGATTGCGCGTTCGTGTGAAATCAAGGCCGCTGTTGTCAGCGAAGACGAGCAGGAACACGGCCTGCGCCGGATTTTGAATTTCGGTCACACAATGGCGCACGCGATCGAAAAAGAAACGCATTACACGCGTTACAATCACGGTGAAGCCGTCGCGATCGGCATGGCCGGAGCGGCTGACATCAGCGAAGCGCTCGGGCTCGTCAGTCAGGCTGACGTCAAACGCGTCAAAACACTCATCTCGTCCCTGCATCTGCCGCTTTACGCCGAAGGCTGCACGGTCGAAGGTATGTATCCGGATATTTTCCACGATAAGAAAACCATCGGCGGTAAAGTCAACTGGGTTCTCATGACGAGTATCGGAACGGTTACCTGCCGCAACGACGTGCCGGAAGACATCGTCAAAGCCGCAATGGCACGGCGCATTCAGGCATAAGACCGGTCAAAAAATTTTTTGACACAAAATGTATTTTTCCGTTGCACAGCCTCCTTCTTTATGGTAAAATAGGCGAGTATGCAGGCGGTCCTCTGCGTAAACCGTGAGAAGAGTTTGCCATGAACGTCTGACAAAAGGAGGATAAAAAATGAATATCATCGAAACACTGGAAAAAGAGCAGCTGCGTTCCGATATCCCGGCGTTCAAAGCAGGTGACACGGTTCGTGTTCACGCAAAGATCGTCGAGGGCAACCGCGAGCGTATTCAGATGTTCGAAGGCGTTGTCATCGGCCGTCAGGGCACGGGTGTCCGCGAGACGTTTACGGTTCGTCGTATCTCTTACGGTATCGGCGTTGAGCGTACGTTCCCGGTTCATTCCCCGCGTGTTGCCAAGATCGATGTCCTTCGTCACGGCATCGTTCGTCGCGCAAAACTCTATTATCTGCGCAACCTCACGGGTAAAGCTGCCCGCATCAAGGAAAAACGCTAATCGGTGTACGGTAGGGACTGCTTCGGCAGTCCCTATTTTCTTAAGAAGACTGTAGTAGGGAGGATCTATTTATGAGCTCAATTGGCAAAGAAGCGCGCGATTGGACCATATCGATTATCGTAGCCGTTGTTCTGGCCTTCTTTATCCGTCAGTTCCTCGTTGAACTCTATATCGTCGACGGTCCCTCGATGCGGCCGACGCTGCTTTCCGAGGAACGTCTTGTTGTCAACAAGCTCGTTTACCGTACGCGCGCGCCGGAGAAGGGCGAAATCCTCGTCTTCCAGTATCCGCGCAATCCGGAACGTGACTTCATTAAACGTGTTATTGCAACGCCGGGCGATACGATCGAGATTCAAAACGGCGATGTCTACGTCAACGGCGAACTCCTGCATGAAACCTACATTTTGGAAAAAACGCGCGGCAGTTTCCCGAAGACAACCGTCCCGGAGGGAACGATCTTCGTCATGGGCGATAACCGCAATAATTCGGAGGACAGCCGTTTTGCCGATGTCGGTTTCGTACCGTACAATCTGGTCAAAGGCAAAGCCATGATCGTATTCTGGCCGTTCAGCCAGATTAAGACGCTGCCGTAAGAGGGGATTTTGACATGAAACTGATATCCTGGAATGTCAACGGCCTGCGGGCCTGCCTCAAAAAAGGCTTTATGGAGTCGTTTCGCGCACTTGACGCCGACGTGTTCTGCCTGCAGGAAACGAAAATGCAGCCGGAACAGGCGATTCTCGATCTGACCGGTTACAAACAGTATTGGAACAGTGCGGAGCGCAAAGGTTATTCGGGTACGGCGGTTTTTTCCCGCGTCGAGCCGCTTGACGTCACGTACGGTCTCGGCATCGAGGAACACGATCACGAAGGACGCGTGATCACGCTCGAACTGCCGTCATTTTATCTCGTTACCGTTTATACGCCGAACTCCAAGCGCGAACTTGAACGCCTGGACTACCGCATGGTTTGGGAAGATGCGTTCCGTGCGTATCTGACGGAACTTGACGCAAAAAAGCCGGTCGTCGTCTGCGGCGATCTCAATGTCGCGCATCAGGAAATCGACCTCAAGAATCCGAAGACGAATCGCCGCAACGCCGGCTTTACTGATGAGGAACGCGGCAAATTCGGGGAACTCCTCGATGCCGGTTTCCTTGACACGTTCCGTACGCTTCATCCGGATGTGACGGGTGCTTATACATGGTGGTCGTATCTTCGCAAGGCACGTCTCACGAATGCCGGTTGGCGCATCGACTATTTCCTGACGTCAAAACGTCTGCAGGAACGCATTGAAAATGCTTCGATTCATGCGGAAATTTTCGGCAGTGATCATTGTCCGGTCGAATTGCAGCTGCGGGATTGACGAAATATCGAAAACTTGCGGTTGTTTTTGCAATTTAACTATGAACATGGTACTATATATCGTAACGGCAAATTATAATGCCGCAGATAGGATCCGTGATACTGTTCAGTACTATAGGAGAAGAGATTATTATGACTATGTGGAAGAAAATTTGTGCGGGCGTACTCGGTACGCTCATGATGTTCGGCGCAGGAACGGGCCTGACGCAGACGGCTTCGGCAGAAGAAGCGGCTGCGCAGACGCCGAAAGCCGTTACGGGCGATATTGCCGATCGTAAAATTATCATCAACCTCGCAGCACGTTCACTGGCTTTGTATCAGGGCAATGAGCGCGTTCGCCTTTATCCGATCGGACCGGGCAAAGCTTCAACGCCGACGCCGGTCGGTTATTACAAGATCATCACGAAGGATCTCAATCCGACGTGGACTGACCCGGAGGATTCCGCCAACTCGATCCCGTCCGGTCCGTCAAATCCGCTCGGATATCGTTGGATGGGCTTTACGGGCAACTACGGTATCCACGGCACGAATCATCCGGAATCGATCGGTCATTACGTTTCGAACGGCTGCGTCCGCATGAATGAAAAAAATGCCGAGGATCTTTATGACCTCATTCAGGTCGGCACGCCGCTCGAAATCGGTTATAACCGTGTCGTTGTCGAGAAAGCTCCGGACAGCAACGTTGTATACTACATTTATCCGGACGGATACGGCTGGCAGAAAGTCTCGGCCGCTGACGTCATGAAATGGCTCAAGGGCTACGGTGTCAGCGATTTTGTCGATGACGCTGACGTTCAGGCAAAAGTTGACGCCGCTACGGGTGAACCGAACTATGTCGGAAAAGTCTATGCGCTCGTTGTCAACGGCACGAAAATGAAGGGCAAAGCTTTCATTAAAGATGACATTACGTACCTCCCGGCAGCAGAACTCGCCGCTGCTACGAAAACGTCGTTGAGCTGGAATACGGCAGGCAATACGCTCATTACGCCGAACGGCCAGGCCGTCGGTTATCAGAAGAAAGACAACCTTTACTGCAACGCTGACGATGTTTCCACGCTCTTCAAAATTGACGGCGGTTTGACGAACGGCGTTTATACGCTCGGCACGCCGATGGCTGCCCCGGTACAGGAAAAAGCTGCAGAGCCAGAAAACAAAATCGTTCCGATCGTTGAGAACGGTAAAATCCTGACGAAGGAAGAATCGGCTGCAGGCACGAAGACGGTTCCGACTGTCAAAGCCGAAACGAAGACGGCAGCTCCGGCCGCTGCAACGGCTGCTCCGGCTAAAACGGACAGCACGGCCAAAACGGTCATTGCAAAACCGGCTGCCTGAACCTGATGGATAAGGAAGGAGAAACCGTTGACAAAACGCTTTATTGTCTTAGACGGCAGCAGCCTGCTTTATCGGGCTTTTTACGCACTGCCTCCCCTGACGGACTCGAAAGGTGAGCCGACAAACGCGATTTACGGATTCTCCAATATGCTGACAAAATTGCTGTCGGAGTATGAGCCGGATTATCTGGCTCTTGCTTTTGACAAAAGTAAGAAAACGTTCCGTACGGAACGTTTTCCTGCATATAAGGGGACTCGCGATAAGACACCGGAAGAATTGCTCGCGCAGATTCCGCTGTTTCATGAAATGGCAGATGCATTCGGGCTGAATCTCATCGAAAAAGAACGGTATGAAGCCGATGACATCATCGGAACGCTGGCAACACAGGCCGCGGCACAGGGATTTGACGTTCTCGTCGTGACGGGTGACCGTGATGCGTTGCAGCTCGTACGTCCGAATCTGCGCGTACTCATGACGAAAAAAGGCATTACCGAACTGAAGGTTTATGATGAAGCGGCCTTTACGGAGGAGTACGGGATTGAGCCGATTCGCCTCATTGACCTGAAAGGCCTGCAGGGGGATACATCCGATAATATTCCGGGCGTGCCGGGAGTCGGGCCGAAAACGGCGACGAAACTCCTTCTCGCTTACGGAACGCTTGAAGGCGTGTATGAACATCTCGCGGAGATTCGCGGAAAGAAACTCAAAAGCAATCTCGAAGAAAATCACGAACAGGCCATTCTCTCCAAAGAGCTTGCGACGATCGAACTCGCCGTACCGGATCTTGTCTTTGACGCGGAAACGTTTACGATGACACCGCGTCAGGATGCGGCACGCGCGTTTTGCGAACGCTATGAACTGCGTACAGTCTGGAAAAACTATCAGAAAATCTTTGCACCGAAAGAAG
The DNA here is from genome assembly GCA_902766015.1 of uncultured Veillonellaceae bacterium. Lineage (GTDB taxonomy): Bacteria > Bacillota > Negativicutes > Selenomonadales > Selenomonadaceae > RUG11126. Next base: position 13,994 of record CACXCC010000056.1, on the reverse strand, counting down.
ACTTGTTCCCGGAACAGCCGCAGGCACCGGCTGCGGAACTGCATTGGGAAAACTGGGATAAAGTTGACGGAAGCTATCCCTGGGACGGTGTTAACGAGGCTGCGATCGCCGCGTCGTTTACGGGGAGCGTACCGTTTGAACAGTTGACGTCAATTGCCGTCAGTCTGCCGGACGGGCAAAACGGGATTGTTCATCGCCGCAGTGCGGCTTTCCCGGTTTTGCTTGACGCGATTGACGCGATGTCAGACGTCACGTTGTTCGGGCTCAAACGGTATTATCATGCCGGTTTGAAACCGGAAAACCGCTATTTTGACGTCGAAATTGCCGCTTACTTGTTGCAGCCGGAGCTTTCGAAGTACGAACTCGGCCGCATCGCTGCGGCATATCTGTCGTCGGAGTCTGTTCCGGAGTCGTTTGACTCGGAGGAAGCCGAACTTGCTTGGACGGCACAGACGCTTCGCAAACTCGCGCCGGTTCTGCGCAATACATTGCAGGATAACGGTTTGACGAAGCTTTATGAGACTACGGAATTGCCGCTTGTCGCCGTTCTTTCCGCGATGGAGAAACACGGTGTTTATGTCAACCGCGAACACCTCGAAACGGAAAAAACGGAAGTCGGCAAACGCATCGATGCGCTCCGTCAGACGATCTATGATCTTGCCGGGACGGAATTTAACATCAATTCGACGAAACAGCTCGGCGAGATCCTCTTTGACAAACTCGGCCTGCCGCCCGTTAAAAAGACGAAGACGGGGTACTCGACGAATGCCGAAGTGCTCGAAAAACTGCGCTTTGCGCATCCGATTATCGAAGAAATTCTCGCGTACCGTCTCTGGACAAAGCTGAAATCGACCTATCTTGACGGTATCGGCGACCTGATTTCCTCGGAATCCGGACGCGTTCATACGCAGTTCAATCAGACCGTGACGGCAACGGGGCGCCTGTCAAGTTCCGACCCGAACCTGCAGAATATCCCCGTGCGTACCGAGGAAGGCAAGACGATACGTGCGCTCTTCGAGCCGGGAGAAGGCTATGATTACCTGCTTTCGGCCGATTATTCACAGATCGAACTACGGCTGCTCGCGCATTTGTCGGGTGACGTCAATTTTGTTGACGCATTCCGCCATAATCAGGATATACACGCACGTACAGCGGCTGAAGTATTCGGCATCCCGCTCGAGGATGTGACGCCGGAAATGCGGCGTCACGCCAAAGCTGTCAATTTCGGTATCGTTTACGGCATCAGCGATTTCGGACTCGCGAAAAATCTCAATATCACCCGCCGCGAGGCTGCGGATTATATCGACCGTTATTTTACGCGGTATCCGGGGGTCAAGTCATTCCTCGATGGACTCGTCGCTGAGGCGCATAAAACGGGCGCCGTTACGACAATGTTCGGACGCAGACGGGAACTCCCGGCGATCAAAAGCCGTAATTTCAATCAGCGTTCGCTCGCGGAACGCATGGCGATGAATACACCGATTCAGGGTTCTGCCGCCGATATCATTAAACTCGCAATGATTGCGGCGTACGGGCGTTTGCAGGAAGAAGAGTTGAAAAGCCGTATTCTTTTGCAGGTGCACGACGAACTCGTTCTCGAAATCACGAAATCGGAGCGCGAACGAGTCGAGGCGATTCTGCGCGAGACGATGGAACACGTTGTTGAACTTAAAGTGCCGCTGCCGATTGACATTCATTACGGCAAAAACTGGGCTGAAGCAAAGTAAGGTGAGCATATGCCGGAACTGCCGGAAGTAGAAACGATCTGCCGTTATTTAAACACGGTTCTGCCGGGAAAAACGATCCAAAAGACCGTGCTTTTACTGCCGCGTCAGCTTCGACATCCCGATCCCGCGTCATTCACCGCATTGACGGAAGGGAAAACCATTGACGGATGCTCCCGCCGCGGGAAATACATTCGTCTCGGACTCTCGGACGGGACGGAACTTATCCTGCATCTGCGAATGACGGGAAGTCTCTATTATACGCCGGAACCGCAGGATGACCGTTATGCGCGGCTGTATTTTGAACTTGACGACGGCGGAAGACTTATGTTTTCCGATCTGCGTACATTCGGAACAATCGCGGCGATTGTGCCGGGCGAAACGTATTCGGTGTCGGGTATGGAAACACTCGGGCCGGAACCGCTGGAGAATGACTTTACATCGGCATATCTTTTCGGTAAACTGAAACGGAGCAAAGCTCCCGTCAAATCGTTCCTGCTCAACCAGCAAAATGTTGCGGGACTCGGCAATATCTACGTTGACGAAGCGCTCTTTCTCGCGGGGATTCATCCTCTGCGGCACGGAGTGGATTTGACTAAACTTGACGCAGAGCATCTTGTCGGTGCGATCCGTCAGGTTCTCGAAGCCGGGATCCGCGACGGCGGAACGACATTTCGTAATTACCGCAACGGCGAAGGCGGTTTCGGAGAGCATCAGGAGCATCTTGCGGTTTATCACCGGAACGGTGAACCCTGTAGGCGTTGCGGTACGGTGATTGAGAAGATCAAAGTCGGCGGCCGCGGGACACATTTTTGTCCGCATTGCCAGCCTTTGCCGGAACATGATCCTGCGACGGATGACATGACGGATCATAACAATTGACACGTTAACCGGTGACAGGAGAAGTGTATGAAAATAATCGGACTGACCGGCGGCATTGCCTGCGGCAAATCGACGGTTTCCAAGCGTCTGCGTATCATCGGGGCTTATGTCATTGACGCGGATCAGGTCACCGCAAAACTCATGGAACCCGGCGGGGCGATTTTTGACGCGTACCGTGAGCATTTCGGTGACGAGGTCATTCTGCCGGACGGGACGCTTGACCGCAAGGCACTCGGTGCGAGGATTTTCGGCGACCCGCAGGAACTCCGATGGGTCAATGACACGACGCATCCGCTCATTCGTGCGCAGATCCGGCGGGAAATTGACATGGCAGAGGCGCGCGGCAGAAACGTCGTCGTCCTTGACATTCCGTTGCTTCTCGAATCCGGCTGGCAGGCGTTTGTCGACGAAGTCTGGGTCGTTTATATAACGCCCGAAGAACAGCTTCGCCGCCTCATGGCGCGTAACGGTTTTACTCGTGAAGAAGCGTTGGAGCGGATTCAGGCTCAAATGCCGTTAAAAGAAAAGATGCGTTATGCCGATGTGTTGATCAATAACGGCGGCACACGCGATGAGTTGTATCATCAGATTAAACATTTTTGGAAGATGTCAGGAAGGAGACTCTTTTCTATGGCAGAACAGGCATACCTTGAACACGCGGCCGTTACGGTACGCGATCTGGATTGGTCGATTGCGTTTTTCCGCGACGTTTTCGGCATGGAAATCACGCGCCGCAAGGAAGTTGACGGCGTCGTGCGTCAGGTTTGGCTTCGCGGCGGATTGCAGCTTGTCGCGGCGCCGGAGAATTGGGAATCCGGACAGGCACATCATCTCGGACTCGTTGTCAAGGATTTCGATTCCGTTCGCACAAAAGCGCTGACGTATGAAGGTGTCACGCCGATCGAAGGTAAGCCGAAAAAATGGCTGCACCTTCCGGACGGTCTTGTTCTCGAACTGTTCCAGGAACAGGCCGGCGCGATCGATCAGATCCTTTCCATCACGGTGAAATAAGTAAGATTCAGGTATACAGGTAAGTAAAATTTATGTTCTCTGCAGATGTCATTCGCGTTATGATTCCCTTCAAACACCAAGAAAATGAAAATATCACTGCATCCGCATTACCGCGGCGTCACCGGAAACTGAAAGCCGTTGTGCTCATCGCGGTTTTGGTCTCGGCTGTCGCTGTTTGGCAACGTCCGAATCTCGAGCGTCAGATTCTCTATCCGTATCCGTACCGCATAACGGTTGAATCATATGCCGATCGATATGACGTTGACAGCAGTCTCGCCGCCGCCGTTATCCGCAATGAGAGCCGGTTCCGCCATAACGTGCACTCGCATCGCGGCGCTGTGGGGCTCATGCAGCTCATGCCGGATACGGCGCACTGGATTTCGGAGCAGATCGGTGATGCACGGTATACCGGGGCCGACGATTTGCACGATCCGGATGTCAATGTCCGTTTCGGCATCTGGTATCTCGGATCATTGCAGGAGGAATTCCGCGGCAATGATGTACTCGCGCTGGCAGCGTATAACGCCGGACGCGGCAATGTTCAGGAATGGATTCAAACGTACGGCTGGGATACGGCGACATTTTCCGATGTCAATGCCATCCCGTTCAGTGAAACGCGCAATTACGTCCGCAAAGTCTTAAACGATCAAAAGAAATATCGGGAACTTTATCCGCGCTGATCAGGCGACGGAGATGTTTCGGCCGGTGTCCGTTTCAGGCACCGGCTTTTTGTATGCGCTGTTCCTCGCGCGGCCGGAAATGTGATATAATAGAACATCAGAGACAAAGGAGGGTTCGAACGTGGAGAAGTACCGCATTATTCCGCAACAGGAGAATATGTTTTGGCAGCTGCTGCGCGGCATGACGCTGACGGATGAGGAGAAGGATCTCATCAAGTCAAGCACGGTTCGTCATGTCGAGGTATCCCTGCATGCGAATACTTGGGAGATTGCGCTGACGTCCCAGACGCTCATTCCCGAGACATTGCTTACGGCTGCTGCGGATTGGATTCGTCGGCGCTGCGGTCTTCATGCGGTATATTTCTATCAGGATGTTGTCAGTGTCGAGGATTCGCTCGCACAGATTTGGCCGGATTTGATCCGCGCGACGGCCGGTTCGAACCCGACGGTATATCAACTCCTCAAACGTTCGCGTTATACGGTAGACGGCAGTCATGTCGTGCTTGATGCGCCGGGAGAACTCGGCGGCGAAATTATGCGCGCACACTCCGTCGGTGACGTCATGGCCGCGAAAATCCGGGAAATGCTCGGCTGCCGCTGCCGCGTCGAATGCCGCGCGAGTGACGAAGTCCTCGCAGGACTTTGCAGCGATGACGGTGCACCGGTTCGGATTCGCCGACCGGCTGCTTCGGCCGTCAATCCGGCTGACACGAAGACGGCTGCGCCGAAAAAAGCAGAGAATCCGGCAGTCAAAACGGAAACACCGAAGAAACACGCCCGCCCGCAAAACGGCCCCGTCGTCCTCAAAAGTCAGGGCGATCTCCTTTTCGGCCGTGGTACAGCCGGCGAAGTCAAACGCATCGACGAGATCGAGGGTGAACCGAAAAATATCGTGCTCGAAGGTACAGTCGGCAGCCTGAAGACGAACGAATTCAAGACGGGAACGCGTCTTTTGAGTTTCTGCATCGTCGACGCGTCAAACGGTATTGCCTGCAAAAAGTTCTTCAAACCGGCTAAAGGGAAAAACGGCGGCGGAGATGAAGAATTTGACACCATTCTCGCGCGCCTCAGGGAAGGACAGAAAGTCCGCGTCCGCGGTTCGATCCGTTTTGATACCTATATGAACGAATACGTGCTCTTCATGGACAGCCTTTCCCTGCAGAAAGAAATCCTGCGCGAAGATCACGCGGAAACGAAACGCGTCGAACTCCATGCACATACGACGATGAGCAGCATGGACGCGGTCGTTTCCGTCAAAAATCTCATTTTGACCGCCGCGCGCTGGGGCTGGCCTGCGATTGCCGTTACGGATCACGGCGTCGTGCAGGCTTTCCCGGATGCCGCGAAGACCGTCAAGGAAAATAAACTGGACATCAAAGTCATTTACGGCATGGAAGGCTATCTTGTCCAGGAAGATTTCGAGCAGAAACGCGCGAACCATATTATTTTCCTTGCGAAAAATCCGATCGGCCTGCGTAATCTCTATCAGATGGTTTCGCTTTCACATCTGAAGTTTTTCCATCGTACGCCGCGCCTGCCGCGCCGTATCATTGAGGAATTCCGTGAAGGGATCATTATCGGCTCCGCCTGCGAGGCCGGCGAACTCATCCGTGCGATCGTCGAGGGACAGCCGGAGGATGCGCTCGAACGCATTGCGGACTTTTACGATTATCTTGAGATCCAGCCGATCCATAACAATGACTTTCTTAAGCGCAGCGAAGATTTTCCGGCCATTCAGACCGATGACGATTTGCGCGCAATTAACCTCAAAGTCGCCGATCTCGCGAAAAAACTCGGCAAGCCGCTCGTCGCAACCTGCGACACGCATTTCCTCAATCCGGAAGATTCCGTTTACCGTGCCATTCTCATGAAAGGCAAGGGGTTCAAAGACGCCGAATTCCAGCCGCCTCTCTATCTGCGTACGACGGAGGAAATGCTCAAAGAGTTCGATTATCTCGGCGAAGAGGCGGCTTATGAGGCGGTTGTCACGAATCCGCGTAAGATCAATGACAGTATCGAGAAATTCAAGCCGATCCCGGATGACCTCTATTCGCCGATGATTCCGGGTGCGGATGAAGAAATCCGTTCGATGTCCTATAACCGCGCGCGTTATCTCTACGGTGAAAACCTGCCGAAAATCGTTGAGGACCGCCTGCAGCAGGAACTCAAACCGATTATCGGTCACGGGTTTTCCGTGCTGTATCTTATCGCACAGCGTCTCGTCAAGAAGTCAAATGATGACGGTTACCTCGTCGGTTCGCGTGGTTCGGTCGGTAGTTCGTTCATCGCGACAATGACGGGGATCACGGAAGTCAACCCGCTGCCGCCGCATTGGCGCTGCCCGTGTTGTCAGTACAGCGAATTCATCATGGACGGTTCGGTCGGCTGCGGTTACGACCTGCCGGATAAAACCTGTCCGGTCTGCGGCGAACCGCTCATCAAAGACGGCCACGATATTCCGTTTGCCGTCTTCCTCGGTTTCGACGGCGATAAAGTCCCGGATATTGACCTGAACTTCTCCGGTACGTATCAGCCGGTCGCGCATAAATACACGGAAGTCCTGTTCGGCAAGGACAATGTCTATCGCGCGGGATCGATTCAGACCGTCGCAGACAAAACAGCGTTCGGCTATGTCAAAAAATATTTCGAGGAGCGCGGCGAAAAGAAGCATATTTCCTATATCGACAAGCTTGCCAAAGGCTGTATGGGCGTTAAAAGTACGACGGGTCAGCATCCGGCAGGTATCATGGTTGTCCCGCGCGATATGGATGTTCATTTCTTTACGCCGATCCAACATCCGGCTAATGACGTCAACTGCGGCACGATTACGACGCATTTCGATTATCACTCGATCAGCAGCCGTCTCGTCAAGCTCGATATCCTCGGCCACGATGATCCGACGGTTATCAAGATGCTTGAGGACCTCACACATCGTGACCCGAAGACAATCCCGTTTGACGATCCGGCGACGACGTCATTGTTCTCGTCGACCGATGCACTCGGTTTGACCCCGGAAGAACTCGGCGCGACGAGCGGAACGTTCGGCATCCCGGAGTTCCGTACACCGTTTACGCGTCAGATGATCGATGACACGCATCCGAATCAGTTCTCGGATCTCGTGCGTATTTCCGGATTCTCGCACGGCACGGATGTCTGGCTCGGCAACGCACAGGATCTCATCCGCAGCGGTCAATGTACGATCAAAAACGCGATTTCCGCGCGTGACGATATTATGATGTACCTCATTCATCAGGGGATCGATCCGCTTCTCTCGTTCAAAACGATGGAGAAAGTCCGTAAAGGGCGCGGCATTGCTCCGGAAGTCGTCGAAAAACTGCGCGCGGGTAAAATCCCGGAATGGTTCATCGAATCCTGTCAGAAAATCAAGTATCTGTTCCCGCGTGCGCATGCGACGGCCTACGTCATGATGGCGTATCGTATCGCGTTCTGCAAAGTCCATTATCCGCTTGCGTATTACGCTGCGTATTTCTCGATCCGCGCAGCCGAGTTTGACGCGAACGTCGTTGCACGCGGTAAGGATTTTGTTAAAGAGCAGATCGAAGCGCTCGAACGTCAGTCGAAGGAGCAGAAACTTGACGCGAAACAGAATGCAACGCTCATTGTACTTCAGCTCGCATGGGAAATGTATCTGCGCGGCTACAGCTGTGAGCACGTCGATCTCTATCATTCACAGGCGACAAAATTTGTCATTCGCAAAACATCGCTGCTGCCTCCGATTGCGTCGTTGAGTGGTATGGGTACGAAAGCGGCCGAAAGTATCGTCGAGGCGCGCAAAAAAGGTGACTTCACTTCTGTCGAAGACCTGCGCCGCCGCACGGGTATCTCGAAGACAAATATCGAAGTCCTGCGCGATCATGGCTGCCTTGACGGCATGAACGAAACGGACCAGATTGAGCTCTTCATGTGATCGTCGAAGAAATTTCCGTGGGAAACGTTTACAATCCCTACGGTCTATGCTATACTGTAATCGTTAATTTAAGCGTTTTTTGAAAGAGTGGGTGAAAGCCCACTCTTTCCTCTTATGTCCAGAAAAGTAAAAGACGCAGAATATCCGGGAGGTGGATTTATGGGAAGACAGCAGAAGATCGAAGAAGCCGTGGAGGCGATGGCCGCGAAGTTCCTGGCCGAACAGCCGGGCATTGAGCTTGTCGATGTGGAATACGTCAGAGAACATGACTGGTATTTGCGCGTTTATATTGACAAAGAAGGCGGGATTGATATCGAGGACTGCCAGGAATTAAGTGAAAAACTGGAGGCGGAACTCGATCGTGTCGATCTCATTCCGGAGAGTTACATTTTAGAGGTTTCGTCCCCGGGAATCGACCGCGTACTGCGCAAGGAGCGCGATCTTGTACGCGAACAGGGCAAGGCGGTCGATGTGACGCTGTATCAGCCGGTTGACGGCAAAAAGAATCTGACGGGCACATTGAGCGGGTTTGACGCGGAACATATCGTTCTCGACGACGGTGCTGTCAGCCTTCCGCGCAAGCAGATCGCCCAGATCCGCCTGCATATCGATTTTTAACAAAGACATCATCTGCCTGAAGATGAGGAGGATAATATTTTGGCAAGAAGAAAAACAACCAAGGCGAATACGGCCGTGGATAACGGCAAGGCATTCCTGACGACGCTGCGTGAATTGAGCGTAGAGAAAGGCATCGACGAAGAGGTGCTCTTCGAGGCGATCGAAGCCGCGCTGATTTCCGCGTATAAACGCAATTTCGGCTCGGCGCAGAACGTCCGCGTTACGCTGTCCCGCGAAACGGGTCAGTATCATGTCTATGCCATTAAGACGGTTGTCGAGGATCCGGAGGACGAAATCACAGAGATTTCGCTCGCCCAGGCCCAGACGATCCGCCCGGATTATGAGATCGGTGACGTCATCGAGATCGAAGTTACGCCGGCCAATTTCGGCCGCATCGCGGCACAGACGGCAAAACAGGTCGTTGTGCAGCGCATCCGTGAAGCGGAACGCGGCATTATTTATGAAGAGTTCAGCAGCCGCGAAAGTGACATCATCACGGGCCTCGTTCAGCGCATCGAGAATCGTAACGTTTTCATTGATCTCGGCAAGACGGAAGCCGTTTTGACCCCGGCGGAGCAGATTCCGGGCGAAGCATACCAGCACGGCGACCGGATTAAAGCGTATATCGTCGAGGTTAAAAAGACGAACAAGGGTCCGCAGATCGTTGTTTCGCGTACGCATCCGGGCCTGTTAAAACGCCTCTTTGAGCTCGAGGTGCCGGAAATTCAGGAAGGCATTGTCGAGATCAAATCGGTTGCCCGCGAACCGGGTCACCGTTCCAAGATCGCCGTTTATTCGAAAGACGAATCCGTCGATCCGGTCGGTTCCTGCGTCGGTCACCGCGGCATGCGCGTGCAGGCCATTGTTGACGAACTCGGCAGCGAAAAGATCGACATTGTCAAGTGGAACGAGAATTCCGCAAAGTTCATCGCGAACGCCCTGAGCCCGGCAAAAGTCGTTTCCGTTGCCGTCAACGAGGATGAAAAAGTTTCCCGCGTCGTTGTACCGGATTACCAGCTTTCCCTCGCGATCGGTAAGGAAGGCCAGAACGCACGCCTCGCCGCGAAACTCACGGGTTGGAAAATTGACATCAAGAGCGAAACGCAGGCAGCGGGTGAAGAACTCGACGCCGGCATGAGCGAAGTCGAAGTCACGAGCGATGAATCCTTTACGTCTGAAGGTGAGTAAACATGAAGACGAAAAAGATCCCGCAGCGCCTCTGCCTCGGGTGCAGACAACCGCATCCGAAAAAGGAATTGATCCGTATCGTCCGCAGTCCGGAAGGTACGTTTTCCGTTGACCTGACGGGAAAAAAATCCGGCCGGGGTGCTTATATCTGTCATAAACTCGAATGTTTTGAGGCGGCGCGGAAATCGCACGGTCTTGAGCATTCGTTTCAGTGTGCCGTTGATCCGTCTGTTTATGACGAATTGGAGCAGGAACTCAAAAAGTCCCTGCCTGAGGGGTAAATCATGAGCGTTATGAATGCGACGAAAGAAGAGCGGGCTCTCGGCCTGCTCAGCATGGCTCAACGGGCACGCCGTATCGTTTCCGGTGCCTTTGCCGTCGAAAAAGCCGTGAAAGAGAAGCAGGCGCTTCTCCTGATCATTGCGACGGATGCATCGGACGAATCGAAAAAAACGTATCGGGAAGCGGCGGAGCGAAACCGTCTTCCCGTCATAGAACTGTTGACACGCGAACAGTTAGGCGCGTGCCTGGGAAAGGAGTACCGCGCCGTTGCCGCCCTGCTTGATCGGGGATTTGCGCAGCGGTTGCTGCAAATCGTGTCACAGTCATAATCTGGGGGTGAATGAATGTCGAAATACAGAGTATTTGAATTGGCAAAAGAGTTCAATACGGACAGCAAAACCATTCTGGATATGCTGAAACGGCATAATTTTAAAGTGAAGAACAACTTCAGCGGGGTAGGAGATGAAGAGCGTAATATCGTGAAGCAGGCATTTGACAAGAAAGCGAAAAAGACGACCAACACCACGACAAACGAACCGAAAAAGGCCAATAACGCCGCCAACCGTACTCCGGCCGAACCGGTAAAAGCAGAAAAAGCCGATAATAACCGTAAGGCTCAGCGTCCGGCACCGGCAAACAGCCAGAACAACAACAATAATAATAAACCCAATAAATCCGATAACCGCGATGTCCGTGAAAAACGTGACAACGGCGGCGAACGCAAGCGCGAGGAAAATCGCGATAATAAACGTGAAGCACAGCGGAGCAGCGCGCCGGCGCAGAATTCGAATCAGAATAATCGCCGCGAAAACCGTCCCGCTGCCGCATCCGCGGAAAACAACAATAACGGCGGGAAAAATTCCCGTCGCGAACACCGCAGCAACAACGAAAACAATAACAATCGTTCGGCTGCTTCCGGCGGGCGTAAAGGCGAGAATAACAACCGCAACGGCAATAATTCGCGCCGCGATCGCAACAACGACCGGAATAAGGAACGGAACAACGAACGCGGAAACCGCAACAATAACCGCGGACGCGGACGTAACCGCAAACAGCAGGCTCCTGTACAGAAAGTCGAGATTGCGCGCCCGAAACACATCAAACTGCCGGAGTCGATCGCCGTCAAGGATCTCGCATCCAAGATGAGTTATACGGCAGCCGAAATCATCAAAAAACTGATGCTCATGGGCGTTATGGCCAGCATCAACCAGGAAATCGACTACGATACGGCAGCGCTGGTCGCGTCGGAATTCGGCGTCACCTGCGAGGAACTGCCGCCTGACGTTGACCCGACGGAAATTCCGGAGATCGAGGACGATCCGAAGAGCCTGAAACTCCGTCCGCCTGTCGTAACCGTTATGGGTCATGTCGACCACGGCAAAACGTCACTGCTCGACTGTATCCGCAATACGCATGTCCAGACGCATGAAGCCGGCGGTATCACGCAGCATATCGGTGCTTATCAGGTCAATTGCAAAGGCAAGAAGATTGTCTTCCTCGACACGCCGGGTCATGAGGCATTTACGGCTATGCGTGCACGCGGTGCCCAGATCACGGATATCGCGGTTCTCGTCGTTGCCGCAGATGACGGTGTTATGCCGCAGACGATCGAGGCAATCCATCATGCCAAATCCGCTGACGTGCCGATTATCGTTGCCGTCAACAAGATCGATAAACCGGGTGCCAATCCGGAACGCGTCAAACAGGAACTCATGGAACAGAACCTCGTACCGGAAGAGTACGGCGGTGACACGATTATGGTTCCGGTTTCGGCAAAGAAACAGATCGGTATTGACGACCTGCTCGAAAACATCCTGCTCGTCGCGGAAGTCGAAGAACTCAAAGCAAACCCGAACCGCGATGCCCGCGGTGTCATTGTCGAGGCAAAACTCGACAAAGGTCGCGGCCCTGTTGCCACGGTTCTCGTCCAGAACGGTACGCTCCGTATCGGCGATTCCATCGTCTGCGGTACGACGTACGGTAAAGTCCGCGCGATGATCAATGACCGCGGTGAAAACGTCAAGAAAGCCGGTCCGTCCGTTCCGGTCGAGATTCTCGGCCTCAGCGACGTTCCGGAAGCCGGCGATATTCTCGCTGTTCTCGATGAAAAACAGGCCCGCTCCATCGCGGAAGCACGCATCGAACGTCAGCGCAATAGCCTCATCAAAGCAAAGAAAGTTTCGCTTGACGATCTCTTCAACCAGATTCAGGAAGGTGAGATCAAAGATCTCAATATCGTTGTCAAAGCCGACGTACAAGGTTCTATCGAGGCACTCTCGGCTTCGCTTCTTAAGCTCAACAAGAACGACGAAGTCCGCGTTTCCATCGTCCATTCGGGCGTCGGTGCCGTCAACGAATCCGACGTCATGCTTGCCTCGGCATCAAATGCGATTATTATTGCCTTGAACGTCCGCCCGGATGCTAATGCACGTAAACTGGCTGACACGGAAAGCGTTGATATCCGCACGTATCGCGTCATTTACGATGCAATCAATGACGTCAAAGATGCGATGAGCGGCATGCTCAAACCGAAATATAAGGAAGTTATTCAGGGCCGTGTCGAGATTCGTCAGGTCATGAAATTCTCTAAGGCTCTCGTTGCCGGTTCCTATGTTCTCGAAGGCAAGATCTGCAACAACTCCAAGATCCGTATCCTGCGCGATAATATCGAAGTTTTCGACGGCGAAATCGATTCACTGCGCCGTTTCAAGGATGAGGTCAAGGAAGTTCAGGCCGGTTATGAATGCGGTATCTCGATTGTTGATTTCCGTGATTTCCGTGAAGGCGATATTATCGAAGCCTATACGATGGAAGAAATTGCAACGTCGATTACGGAGGCCAACAAAGCTGCTGCCGCGAAACGTGAAGCTGCCGAAAAGGCTAAGAAAGAAAAAGAAGACGCTGAACAGAAATAAACAGGGGATAATCCCCCGGGGAGGTGCCGATGAGCCAGCTTCGGGTAGAGAAGGTTCAGGAATTTATTAAAAAGGAAGCCAGTGAGATCATTTTACGGGAACTCAAGGATCCGCGTATCGGTTTTGTGACCGTCACGGGTGTTGAATGCACCGGCGATCTCCGGGAAGCCAAGATCTATGTCAGCATTATGGGCAGTGAACAGCAGATCAAGGATTCCTGGCAGGGGCTTCAGAGTTCACTCGGATTTATCCGCCGGGAGATCGGCAAGCGGATTCGTCTGCGTTTTACGCCGGAGATCTCCTTTGAACTGGATAAATCCCTCGACTACAGTGCCCATATTCAGGAACTGCTCATCAAGATCCATAAAGAGGAAGAGAGCAGAACGGACGGACAGAAAGAGGAATAAACGATGATGCTTTCGCTGAAAGAAGCGGCAGATCGTCTGCTTGCGGCCAAAAGTCTGATTCTTACCGCACATGTCCATCCGGACGGCGATGCCGTCGGTTCTTCACTGGCACTTGCCGCCGCTCTGAAACAGCTCGGTAAATCCGTCCGTATCATCATTGACGATGACTTGCCGTCAGGCCTCAAAGTTCTGCCGGGATTTGACCGCATTGAACGTCCGACGGAAGGTCAGTCGATTCAGGTTGACTTACTCGTCGTTCTCGATACGGAGCCGGATCGTACGGGGAATGCGATGCAGGGTATTACGGCGCCGGTTCTCAATATCGATCATCATGTGACGAATGAAGGTGCCGACAATCT
>CACXCC010000055.1 GCA_902766015.1 uncultured Veillonellaceae bacterium | reverse complement strand
CAGGTTTTTTCCTGCCCGCGTATCCTCCATCGCCTGTTTCGTGACGGCGTTCGGTTCATCCGCTGCTATGATTTCAAACGGGATCTTTCTCTGATTGACCACCTGACGGCAAAAAAGCGTAACGGCAGATGTCATCGTCAACCCCATGCTCTTGAGCGTAGCCTCTGTCGCCCTTTTCAAATCGGCATCCATGCGAACCTGTACATTTGCTGTTGCCATGTCAATCCCTCCTTTGTATTATATTATATGTTATTTAGCATTACATATCAATACAATAGAAGCTCTTTAACATGTTTTATACACGAATACACTTCAAAACCTTCAGAGCGGAACATCGCGGAGTATTAATTATCTTGATTCAACTCAAGTAAATCTATGACCTTCTCGAGCTTCTTCAAATGATCATGCGTTTTGACCCCCGTTCTCAACCTTCCGCAAAACTGACTTATACGCATGCATCGGCAAAAGCAGATCCCGGCCGCGTGATTCATAGATTCTGGCAACGCGTACCTTCTGCTCGCCTTCTTTTGTCAAAACGATAACCGTATCACCGACGTTGACATTAGGATCATCGCAAAGATAATCATAAATCTGTCCCTGCCGCGAAAATTTGACGCCGGCCATGCGATACACTTTCGTATCGCCGCCGTTATGACGATACAGGAAAAGTTTCGGGTATTCGCGGCACGGAATCTCGATCACCCGAGACGTACGATCGTAGAAGATCAGCCGAACTCCATCCGAATCGTTCTCCCGCTCTAATACACAGGACGTCACGTAAGACCAATCATCGGGAAAACGGTCAATCGGTCCTGACGGTTTGACAGTCGAAATCATCACCGTATAGATAAGCTCGCAATAATCGAGGTCCGGGATCGTCAAAAGGAATTGCGCCCATTCATCCTCGGACTGGTCGCGAACACAGGCCAACTTAATACAACATGTCGCAGTATTGGACGCAACGATCTTCATAAGGAACAAACGGTTGTCCGAAAACACATGGTTAATCAGGCTGACTGTGAGCCGCACTTTCTTCGCTTTTTGCAAACGGTGATCCCATCCGGGAGAAAGCTTTTTCCTCAACCGCTCCAAACCGTCGCGGATCCCCGCAGCCACCTTTGCATCGCCGAAGAAACTCTGCAAATGCATGCGCCGACGAATTGCATAATCCGCCTCGAGGTAATAACCGAAAGCCGCTTCCTCATCCTTGACGCCGAACCAACCTTCCTCATAAATTTTCCCCATACGCAGAGCGACATCCGCAAACGGATTGGTGAACGCACCGTCACAAAACTCTTTTTTCGTGTCATCGTAAACCGACTGCACGAGGCGCGCTGCCGATTGTCGGTTCTTACGAATCCCGTGACCGCCGGCGAAAAGATCCGCAAGCTTGTAGACGGACTCTGTTATGCCGGCCGCAGCGCCGTAAGTAAAGTATTTTAACGCCTTTTCGTACTCCGGAACGCCGCCGCTCAGTCTCCCGTAATAACAGTCATATCCGAGCGTGTTCGCCAAACCCGGATCACCGCTCAATTCAAACGCATGGGAAAGCATGTCCCACGAAACCCGAAAGTCCTGTGGATACGCCGCTGTCCCTTCATACGCTTGATATCCTTTGACCTGAAGCGCCGTTTCGTCGTCCGCGGCTGCGAGTTCGTCCGTGAATTTACGGAAGAGATAAACATCCCGCTCAGACTGCGGCTTTCGACACATATCTTCCTGCGCGGCAAGGATAAACCGCCGCATCCCGCTTGCCGGAAATTTCCACATCTCATACGGCTTGCCAAGATTCTCCCGAAAATCCGTCAGCCATTCTTCAACCGCGTCAAACGGGAAAACTTCCGCGAGCGGAGTCTCATTGTCATCTTCTTCAAAATCAAAAAGATCCATGACAAGCTCACGCAATACGGATCTGACATAGCTGCGTTCCGTGACGGGTAAAACGTATTCGGTACAATCTTCCGCCTTTTTCCCCGACGGTAAAAGCCCTAACAAGCTTTGTAAACCAGTGCCGTTATCATAATGGAGAGGATAGAGCCAGCCAATGAGAAACGAACCAACAAAGTCCTTCTTTCGGCGGACATTTTCGACCATTTGAGCTACGTCTTCCATCGTCATCGGGTATGCGTTGCCCCGGAGCAATACATCTTCCTCAAAATCAAGAACCTTCGTCCCGATAAGTTGTTCGAATAATATCTCGTACTGTGAAAACCGGCGAAGCTGTTCTTGCGTCACGGTCACGGTATATTGACGTTTCGCCATTTTCATTCCCTCCCTGCATGTACGGCTATTACTTTGGTGATTCGTTGCAAAGGATGAAAACACCTGCTGTAAAACCAGCCGAAAAAGCCATCATCTTCTCATACGAAAAAAATGATGTCGTTCCGCTGTGAAAATCTCTCACAGCCGAAACGTCAGGCATTCCGTATTTCGAATGAGCGGATATGTGCGGAAAATCCGCATGCGCTCGCGTAAGTCCAGATCCGGATGATCGATCCACATACGAATGCCCGTGATGCAGAGCATATGGGAAAATGCGAAAACCGTACTTCCGTCAGGCAGGCTGCGCATTTCCTGAAGAAAATGACGGGTGCGCGCCGCAAGCGCCGAAAAGCTCTCCGCGCCTTCACCGTCGACGTATTCCGGATCGAGGCGATCCCAATACGCATTGACGCGCGGACGGCGTTCCTCCTTCGTTGTGTTGACGCAGGTCGCCGGGGAAAGGTATGTGAACTCTCGCAGATCGTCGTCAATCCGGATTTTGACGTCAGGAAACCGGTCGATCGTCGGCTGCGTCGTCTCTCGCGCCCGCAAAAACGGCGACACGTAAATAAAATCCGGCGACTTCGTCCATGTTTCAGCCAGTTTTTGCGCCTGTTCCCTTCCGAGCCCCGTCAAAGGAATATTTCGATGATCCGCGGTCGGGAGGCCGGCGTTTCCCGCGCTTTCCCCGTGACGGATCATAATTAACTGAATCGCCATGATTGCCTTCTTTCTCTATGGTCAAATTTTGACATCAATCGCCATTCACCGTATGCTGCTCTACCCACGTCCGAAAACCGGTTTCTTTTGCTTTCATCTCAGCCTCGACTCATACTTTTTGGAACATAGGACAGGTCTGATCAGTTCATTCGCCGTTCATAAAACTCATTCTTTTTTTATCATCTCATCATTACATTTCAATCTTCACTCGGATCGGTACAGCCACAAAAGCGAATATTCCTTATACCGCTCCGAAACGGCGTCCTGCGGGCTAAACCAGTACGTGCAAGTTTCGCCGCCGATATGCAGATCGGCGTAAGCAAGATCTCCGCATAAATGTTCCGATCGGATATTTTCTCCGCGAACAACGACAAATAGTGTGTCGTGGGCAAACTGATGACAGACGACATTTTTGCCGTCAATATGAATCGTCCCGTCAGCGCCCGTGATGTCAATGCCGCGGCAGGATTCGTCCGGCGTCAAAGCGCCCCAAAGATCACGCGGACGCACCGTTCCCAATTTATCCTGTCCGAGAGACATAATTTCCGGCAACGTCGGCAAATGACGGTCATTGCCCCATTGCTCCAACCGGTCGAGAAACGACGCGTCAACGGCAATCGGCCGATACCCCATATGTTCAAGCGACAACGGCAGGCGAAACTGCCGCATTTCTTCGCGGTGAAGGTCATGATTGTGTCCGTGAATATTCCAGATGATTTTCGGATGCGTCAAGTCCGTGTCATAGCACGGCTCATGCGTAAAAAGTACGGAAACCGGCCCGAAATCCCGCCGTAATGATGTCACGACCGTTTCAAAACCGGCATCGCGGTACGCCTCATCCGACTTTTTGTCGTGATTTCCCCGCACGAGAATTTTATGCCCCGGCAGCCGTTTAACGCGGCGCAGCCAATCGTCATTCCACGCTACATCGCCGAGATGAATCACCGTGTCATCCGGCCGAACCATGTCACGCCAATAGTGGCAGATCATCTCGCTGAAATTTACGGGGCGCCCGCAAGTACGACACATACCGCGATGCCCGAGATGTGTGTCCGTGATCAGATAGAGCATTGCCGCCACCTCCGATGTTCATTCAACCAACAGCTCGGAACTAATCTTGAATCTCCCGCATTTTATCGTAAGAGATCCCCTTTTTACGAAGCGAAGAAATTGCCGTACAACTGAACAAAGTGATCGTCGTTAGTCCTGCATTTTTCGACAATTTTATCGACGAATTCACCAAGGAATATCCGGTACGCTCCCTCCGAACATTTCCCGACGCAGACGTTTTCGTCCTGCCGCCAGACGCATTCATAGAGCCGAAACGTTACGACGAGGCAGTCCAAAATCTCACTGGGACTGAGATCATCCAAAAGAAGATCAATGTCGTCATCAGTTACAGCAATCATGCGTTGCGGTTCCTCGTCGCGCACGCAGTCATTCCATCGATCAATAAAATCATACGGTCTATCCTTGCTGAGGTTGTAAAGAAACTCGGCAAGCCTCTGACGGTTCTGTTTGCTGTCAATCATGATGCTTCTCCTTTTGTTCGCGAACTATCCTCATTGCTTCCTTAACCATCGTTTTACGGCACGGCTGGTTAAGGCCAAAGACATAGTTGTAGGTCGGGGTTCCGCGAGTCATAGCACGTTTTAAAGTGACTTTTTGAAATGTGGTTAGTTCATCGCTTTCCAGTGCGGTATGTAATTCCGCTTGAGATATTTGGGGAGTTCCGTCTGCAGAAATAAACTTTCTGAGATACCGAAACCACAGGCTTATACAATCCTGACTGGCTGCAGCCGCCATAAAAAGATATTCCAGCTGACTCGTATCTTCCGCTGCCTTAGCACATGCTCCAGAGTACGTTTTTTCCGGATCTACGCCATCTTTCCTGCACCAATCCAAATAATCATCGACCGATTCATGAAACGCCTGCTCAATCTCCTTTACCGATTTCCCTTTAAAAGTGATGACATCGCGTGTATTGATAACGTTGCCATGAAAAATTTTTGCCTCTTCATCATATTCCGCCACGCCAATATAGCCTTTATAATTCATCATTATTCACAGCCTCCTTTGCCATGCCTGCTGCTTGTAAAATTCTGTGCATGGATTTGGCCGCGCCTTATCCCGCATTTATTTCAAAACGACGACGCGGTCATACAGCGCGTGATACTGCCACGCGTCCTTATTTTCGTGCCAATGACCGAAATACCAACCGGTGATTTCGTCGCCGAGGCGGTTGTTTATGACGTCGAGGAATTTCGTTGTGTCATCCTCGATCGGCTCCACATGAAACATCAGCCGGATCAGCACCCGCGGACAAGTGTGCGTCAAAACGTAGTCGATGTGCCCGCCTTCGGCTTGAAACGCCTGCAGATTTTCGAGCGCGTGCCACTGTTCCGTTTCGTTCGGCACTTCCTGCGGCCACCAGCTGACGCCTTCTTTACGGCAGACTTTGTCGATAGACATTGCGCCTCCCATGACAAAGAAGACTTTCCCTTCGATCGTAAAAATCTCACCGCGCATCAAATGCAGGACATTTTCCTGTAAAACGTGAACGTTCCCGCCGTGCCACGATCGTACTTCCATATGACTTAAAAGATCAAAGTTCTCATGATTGCCGTCAACGAACAAAAACGTTGCCGGAAGCCGTTCGAGTTTTTGAAGTGCTTTTTTATCATACCAGCTGATCGGCCTACCCTGTAAAACCGGCCCGTCTTCGCGCGGAAACCGTCCCCACGGAATGCCGAAATCTCCGCAAATAATGACGTAATCCGCTGACGTCAGCGGCGGTAATCCTTTTTCGGCCCATTTTTTCGGATGAAACCGCAGCGGATCGGTGTGAATGTCACCCGTAATATAGATCATCGCGTTTCCTCCACAGCACAATTTATCGGTAGAGTTCGTGACGTCCATCGAATCACTCCCTCACATATCCCTGTGCCGCGCGTTCATGCACGGCCAAAATTTCTTTCTCCGTCGGTATATGTTTACGGTCCACCCAACTTCGCAACAGGCGCAAAAGATACCGATCGAGCGCGATCGGATAATAGTTGTCGTATTCGAGCGCCAGCGGCAGATAAATCCGGCTGCGATCATCCATATGGAGGTCGTGCTGATGTCCGTGAATATTGACGTCAGCCGTGTGGCCGTACGTCGGATGATGCGAAAAAAGGATATCGATTCCCTCAAGCCGCATCGTAAAACTGTCGCAGGCAAACGCAAAACCGCGCTCCATATACTGCGTAAGCGATTTCGCGTCATGATTGCCGCGCACGAGGATTTTGCGCCCCGGCATCGCCATCACGCGCCCAAGCTGCATTTCACTGTGAAACGCGACATCGCCGAGATGAATGACCGTATCCTCGGGTCGAACCGTTTCCTGCCAATGCTCCAGAATGAGTTCGCTGACGCCCTCCGGCCTCTGCCCGCTTTTTTCGAGTTTATCATGTCCGATATGGGTATCGGTGATCAAAAAAATCATCGCGCGACCTCCGTTTTATTTACTCTGATGCTGCTACAGAACAGAGTTACTCATGAAATTTATCCCGGAATAGCGGGATAAACTTTCCCGTTATTCTTAAATCAACTAATGCTTTTAAAAAATCGGCTTTTATCGGTGTAACAAGATCATTGCTACACAAATCATTCACCATCTGATTAAATAGCGGTTGTACTTGAATGATTTTGGGAATCAGAGTATGCAACTCCTTCAAGCAGATTTCATCGTTTGCCTGCTCTAAGATATCAAAGGGATTTGCAGCACGGCCGTTTTGTAAGTACGCACAAGTAACTTCCTGATAAGCTTGTGCTCTTAAGCAGTTTCCGTCAGCCAGGACTCGCTGCATTTGTTCATCGTCCCATTGATGATGAAATGAATCCCCATTACTATACACAGGGGCTAATTCCTCAGCACCGTTATATCGTAAAATGACACCCCAATTATCATTATTTCTATTGCCATTGCCGATCAAGGCATCGACAATCATCATATCCCAAAACCGTTCCTTTATTTCCGGTTTATCCTGTAATCGCGGGTGCTCAGAAATGACTTGCAACACTTCATCTAATTCTGTACCGAGCCCATCGATTACATTACCTTTATGGTCTAAGCATTGTGGCTCCATGGTCGTTTTTAATTTTGTAAATTCTTGTAAGACATCACCATGTCTGCAAAAATCTTCACATGCAACAACCAGTCTTCTGCTATGAAGGCCTAAAATCGTTTGATGAACCTTAATTCCCAAAGATGCGTAAACATGCGACCCTAAATATTCACTGATTGAACTATCGGAGCGACTTTTCCCCATATGGTTCATCGGAGAACGCTGCTTTAAAATTTTAGGGAACTTTAACATATATGGCTTGTTCTGATACAGAATACTAAGCTTAGCTCCCGATGCCCCATCGTAAGCTCGATTGTACATATCGCAGTTATTAAAATCGACAAATTTCATTTATATTCCCCCGTATAATATTTTTGTAAACAAGAAATCCGTCTCCCCTGCGATGTTTCCTATCCTATAATCCGCGCCTCAAAGACCCGCCACCCGGTAACACTTAACGAGCAGCGCATCAATCGCATCATCATCCGGTCGATCCGGCAGTTTTGACTGTTCAAACGCCGTTCGGATCTTTTTCTCGTATTCGTCCGTCAGGCGAAATACTTCGCTGATTGGCACGTCGCCGGCGCGGATAGCACGAAGCAAAGGCTGCTCCGTTTCGCGGAACGTACAGATGCCGCGCCCTTCGAGGACGTCAAGTCCCGTCAAAAGGAGCCGTATGAGGTGCATCGCGTGTTTGCGCAGGTGTTTTTCGTCCTTTTTATGGTTCCGCGTGTTCAGCTTGCCGTAATTCCGGAGCATCGTACCGATGCCGTTGTTCATCGCCAGGAATTTGTCCAGCGGCACCGCGTCGATGTGAACCGACGTCCGAAGTTCCTTCCCTTCGCCGTCCGCGCGATCCCGCAGATCAAAACAGATATCGCCTTCATGCAGCCGATATTCCTCCTGACACGTGAGCATCATCTGGTTGAGCGAACGCCGGATATGTTCGAGCTTTTCGTCTTCCGGGTATTGATCGCGCGCCAACGTATTTTCCAAGCGGCGAAGCTGCGCCGTGGCATATCCCGTAAACGTATAATAAGCGCGCTTGCTGAGGAAAAGATCAACGTTATCGCGGATCAGCCGGCCGACGTCGTTTGCGACGAGAACATGATCCGGTTTCGTCCCCAGCATCTCGATGACATTCGGATTGCACTGCGCGCAGAGATGAACGAACTTTTTCAGGCTGTAAATGACCGTGTCCGTGTCTTTGTCGTCAACCTGCTCGAACACCTTCGTGCCGAAAATTTCCTCCGGCCGCTCCACTGCAAAGCCGCGGATGTCAAGATCGGAATCCGCATTGTCCGTTCCGTAAGCCCGGGAGCCGGAAACCGTCAAATAGCAGATACGCTCACCGAGATGCGGGTTCGTCCTCAGAAAATCATATTCCGGCGTCGTAAGCGCCGTTTTGTAGTCCATGCTCTCACCTCATTCCGTCAACTCAAACTTTCCTTATATCGTTCTCTGAATCCCGAACCAGTTCGCCGATTCATCCCAAAAAAGCTCCGCCTGGAAATCGACATAGGACCTGCGCTGATATCCGTAATAAGCACCTTCCGGCATATATTCCCGATTCGCAATAACGATAATTTTGTTATCTTTAACATGCCAGTGAACTTTATGGTTACCTGCATGCCGCTCATAACCAAGATTGTCAAACGTTTCCGGTGTAACATACGTGACGAATGTTCCGTCAGGTTGCTGTCCAAAAATCCAAAGTCCGCCGTCCAATCCACGAACGCCATCGACTCCGTAAACGATCCAGAAATTTTTAGACGGATTATCTGTTGTAATTTTTTTTACGGAAAAAAAGTCGGCACGACCGTTTGCTCGAAAGGAAACCGGATGATTTCCTTTCGAATCAATCAAATAGAACTTGCCGTAGTGATTGACGAATACGATTCGTTTGCCCTGATCATCAAGTGTAAAACAATTTTGATGCTTATCTGACCAGAGTGCTGCTACTTCTTGTTCATGGGGATTCAGCGTCAGGGCATCTGCCGTGACAGGAAATAAAAATACCGAGGACGCCAACAGGGCTGTTAATAAATGTTTTGCTTTCATGAGTTGCATCTCCTTTGATGTCAGCAGCGCATATCCCCGCGCCGCCATATTTTTAGTGTTGAACCGCATCGGATTACCGTGAATGTCACCGGTAATATAAAGCATCGTCCGTCCTGTCTTTTTTACTCTTCCTCATAATCCGACAGAATACGCATTAAATGGTCATACTGACCGGTACTAAGATCACCATCTTCATAACTCCGCTCAATCAAAGAGAGAATTTCATCGGCTTCACAGCTTGAGTCACCGTTGACGAAATCAATGACCATGTCTTTAAAACGCCGATACGTATTATCCGGCAAGTAATCGTCATACATTGGTAACCCCTCCTTTTATCAGCTTTGCCAAACCTGCCCCGACCGCAGATCTATGCACGAAATGCGCCCATCCGGCATATACGAGCCTGTATCCATGAAAATGACTTCCTTCGTCACGATCGGCTCATAGCAGCCCTCGCGGATGATCGGCGTCATCGTGTGGCCGACGACAACCGTCATGTCAACGAAATCGACGCCGTCCCGATAACGGATCGGTCGATGATCCCGCACCGCGTCCGCGAGTGAGCGGTCCCAGAGAAAATCCTCCGGCGTCGCCAAATCCCACGACGCATCATAATAGAATCCCGCATGACTGAACCGGTACAAACGCCCGTCAATCTCCGCCGAAAACGAGAGCTCCGTTTTCTTGCAGAACTCCGCATAACGGCGAAACTCCTCCGCACTCGTCGCGATCTGACGAAACGTCACATCACCGCCGTTTTCGAGCCACAACTGCATATCCCACTGCGACGGCGACTGATTCCAAAAATCCCGAAACGCATCAAGCATCATCTGCTCGTGATTGCCGCGGAGTAAATGGATCGTCTCACATTTCGGCAGCGTCATCATAAAATCGAGCACTTTTTTCGGCGCAGGTCCGCGATCAATATAATCGCCAAGGAACACGACCTCATCCGTGTCAAAATCCGGCTGAACCTGACGCAAAAGGGAGCGGAACTTCTCCCACTCCCCGTGAATGTCGCCGAATACCAGAAATCTGCCGCTCATTTTGCATCACCCTTCCGGTTTTCGTATTTATCTAATTGTACCATAGATTCCGGCTGTCTGAAGAGAAACAGGCCCTT
This sequence comes from uncultured Veillonellaceae bacterium, assembly GCA_902766015.1. Classification (GTDB taxonomy): domain Bacteria; phylum Bacillota; class Negativicutes; order Selenomonadales; family Selenomonadaceae; genus RUG11126. The sequence continues at coordinate 1,674 of CACXCC010000055.1, read as the reverse complement.
TCCGCCTCCAATTTCCTCCGCCGCGTCGAAGTGCTCCGAAAGCACCGCTCTGCGGTTTAGGTTAACGGGAATCGGACTGCCAAAGGCAATTCTCTATTCCCATAACGAAAATTCAACCCGATACAAGGTGAAGCGTATTGTCGGTTCTTTGGCTGCGCAAAATACTTCTCGGAAAGATCGCCGCGCAGGCTTGGCTGATGTTAGGCGGTGCTGACGGCATGAACGCAAGAATGCAAGAACGCACGCGTGAAACGTACATCTCTCATTGGCGCATATGCAAATTCCAACAGCACTATGCAAAACTGTATTGTGCGGCTTCACAGTTCATCCGCACCTGAACCGAAGACGTTAAAACCCTGTCTCTCTTCAGGCAGCCGAAGCCGCCTTTTTTAGTTAAGCCCGCGCCATGAGCTCGTCAAAGATGATCGTGTCATCACCGTTGACGTCAAACGAAGGCTGATAGTCGACTTCGACCTCAAGCTGAGCCTTGTCGATTTGCAGGGAAAGCTCATTGGCTTCCTCCTGCATGGTTTTTAAGAGTGCCCTGACCTTGTTACGGTCAAAGCGGATTGTGGTAATATAGTCGATATCATACAGATATTCAACCTGATTACCGTCTTTGTTGAACGTATAACCGGTGCCGGCGCTGCGGCGAAGCGAATGGCTGTCTTTGAGCGACGCCATGGCGCTGAGAATAGGAATAAGGCGGCGGCGTGAACGGTTCGTGTCGATTGCGACATCGAAGTCGAACGCCATGCCTGCCTTGGCCTTACCGATGGCCGTGCCGAGTTTTGCCTTTTCGGCAAGCAGGTCCCGGCAAACCTGAAGCATTTTGCCGACGTCGTAACGATCGGTGTCAGCTTCCTGATCGATCGTTTCGTCGGCCAGACCGCTCAAGGCCTTACCCTTGAGATGTTTTTCGGTCACCTGTTTTAACTGACGGCCGTCTTCGAGATGAAGACTTACCGTAGAGAGCAGCGAATTGATTTTGTTTTGTGCCTGAAATGCCTCTTTCAGTTTCATGACGGAACCCCCCGTTCTTCTTTATGTCCTTCATTTTAAGTAGTTTCATTATAATCCTACTAAATCCTTTTGGCAAGTACTTTTTCGATGAAAAACGAAAATTTTTAATGTCTGCACTGGTAATATACCGTCAAATAAAAAACGGAGCCGATGCAATGAATGCATCAACTCCGTTCGATGACTATGAGAAGATCGAAATCGTCACAATTCTCTGGTCATCCGGGCAAGTCGGCGTTCCATCCGATCCACTTCAAGCGACAGTTCAGCAATCTTCCTGTCCCGCGCAGCGATCTCCTCATAAAGTTCTGCCACTTCCTTACAGGTTCGGCAGGGATCGACATGAGTGAGGTCATCTTTGACAAAATCAATCGGCTGAATGTTGATGAACGTCCCTGTCCGCCAATAAAGATCCTGTGCGAACTCGCGGAAAGCCTGCAGCATCTCACTCCGATAACGGCGCCGCGCCGGGACAAAGGGAGCGAGTAAACCGCGGAGACCGTATGACCCGACATAGCCGTACCAACCGAGCTGATCGGTGCGGTAACGGTACTCCCCGTATTCGCAAAAAGCCATTTGTTAAGGCCGGACTATAATTGACCCAAAGGGCCGGAAAAAAATGACCCACCTCATACCAAAATGGATTACCATAAT
>CACXCC010000054.1 GCA_902766015.1 uncultured Veillonellaceae bacterium | reverse complement strand
TTCTTTATTAAATCCTCGTTGAGCTGTATAATGTTACCAGACATAGCTTATTGCCTCCTTGAATTGTGTGTGGTAACTTAATTCTACCAGTGGCAATAGGCTATGTCTATTGTTTTATGGAATGAATTTGATTTTGCGAAACATATTATACGTCATCATTATCTCGCATCAGTCTTCTACTTCGGCAATACCGCCTATCATAACTGCAAAGTTCACCTTGCCATCGCCCATAGCGTAAAAGTCAGATCGCATTTGCTCTCTGCTGATATTTCCTAACGGCTCCTCAACAGACGGACATATCCTGCCTTGCACCAATAATGTGTCAATAGCACTCCCGACATCCTTGGCCTTTACCGGAACAGCAATATCCGATAAAGCGCCGATCTCCAAACGGACCGGATCGGTAAACCTGCCGTTTCGTTCTAAGGCAATGCGATATTCCTGCTCAATACGGTGTTTATCCCACTTATCAAACGCGTCATAATTCCGAATGACTGCACGCCCGTCTTCCTCAAAAAGTCGGAGATCTAACGGATCAGAAACCAATGTCGCCATACCGCCAATCGGTTTAACTCGTTTCCCGTGAAACGTCAACGGATGATAGTCAACCGAGTGCGCCAGATATTTCCATCCCTGCTGTTCTGCTGCATTTCCGACACGGCGAATAAACGCCTGCATATCAAGAATCACGACTGCGTATTCACCAAAATCCTTGGTCATATCTGTCGGAGCATAAACATCATAGGCTCTGACTTTCGACTCTGACATCGGGATCGTAAAAGTCCTGTCATCATATATCTTTTTATATTCGACCTTATTAAAACAAACAATATTACAATACGAATAACCCACTGCCCTTGCCTTGATGTCACTAACAGAGTTTTTCTTCAGATCTTCCGGAAGCTGTGTCACGTCCAAGTCAAGGTCTGCAATTACCCCTTCCAGAACATCGCGCTGCCCCTCGGAAAGTTTATGTTTTAAAATCCATGCTGCGGCTTTATCGCCCTTTCCTGCAGCCTCGTGTAGTCCTCGCTCCGGTAAAATCTCCGTGAATTTACTCATAGACGAACAAAATATCGAACCTGACATAAACTCAGCTTGATATTTGGGAGACGAAAAGTATCTGGTTAAGATAAACATGACATTAGATAGTCTCATTTGTCTTTCCTCATAAGCATCTCCACCAATTGATCAACATCACTGCTTGGGTTACGCTCTATATAACGAGTATGTCCCCATTCTTCATGGTATTGACGTAACTTCTTCGCGCGATCAATAGCCTCCGACATGCCCGGAAAGACTTTATCAAACACATCCGTATTCTTCTCGTAGCCTGAAATATATTTCCTCAGCTCTCGAATCACTGCATCGTTGGAGCTATATGCAGCCCTGCGATCGGTGAAATGTAAGATATACCATAGTTCAAAACAGGGGCTCGAAAGAAGTACCTGTATGCCATTCTGCTTTGCATATTCCTTGGCAGTCTTGATTTGATCCTCTCTTTTGATGTCGGTGTCCGTATCAAAAACAGCATAGGCATAATCGCTTTTCGGGTCAAAGGCCTCTTTCCCCTTCTGTTTATGAATCCACTTGCTGACACTGTCCACGACGTGATATGGATCCGTTGCATTTTCGGGAGCAAATTTCAGGATATAGCGCTTCTGCAACCGGTTGAAGTGTTTAAAATAATGGTATTCCGTCTTATTTTTTCCCTCAAATCCCAGTATAATAAACCGCGCCCTTTCACGTTTGACTTTGCCGCGACGTTCCTGTTTTCCGCGATGCGTCTGCCTCGATCTCACCATAATAAATCATCCTGACTAATGACGGGAATTGCACCGTAGCGCCCCTGCAGATATCCTTTTCGTACGTTTTCGGACGGCTGAGGTGAAAACTCATCCAGCGAATAAACCGTTGTATTGCCGGTCTGCTGATCCTTTTCGACAAAATAGATCTGATCCCGGCGAAACAGGTCCAAACTCAACAGGCTGACATCATGCGTTGAAAAGATAAGCTGAGCTCCGTTTGTATTAGTCTCCCGGTCAAGAAACATCTGTAGCAGCATTTTCACCAACATCGGATGAAGGCCGATGTCGATCTCATCGACGACCATCGTTTTCCCCTGCTCCAGTACGTGCTTCAAAATCGCCCCAAAGAAAAACATTCTCTGTGTGCCGTTGGACTCGATGCTAAACGGCAGTTCGTATTCACGAATATTTCCATCGGCTTCCCGGATCGCATGTTGTGCCGAGATCTCATAATTTTTCCCTTTTGTCTCTCCCTGAGCCGATTTCAGAAAATCAGCAACCGGCTTTGGCAACCGATTAAGCTTGACACCCAAATCCTCCAGCGAAATCTCCTGAGACGAAAAGTGGTAACCGTCAATATTGATATCTGCCCGTTTTAGGATGTCAAGCAGAAACTCCTCCATTTCCCGGTCTCCGTTTTCGATCTGTTTGAGCCCAGTTTGCTTTATCTGCCACACATCATATGTGTCAATTCCCGACGAGAACCACAGATACGGTGCCTTCGTCATCTCGCAGTTCCACGCCGTAGCCGTTGATAAAAACAGTTTATTATCTGTATTTTTATCGACATACGCTCGAAGTTCCTTTTCGTTCGCCTTGGTAAAAGAATACTCAGTCGTATTTGTCCGTTCAAAAATTTTTGAACGCCGTGACGTTTTATATTCATACAGGTATTCTTCCATGATTTTCAGCCGATTGGCCGAAAACCCGTATTGATACTTTCTGCCTTGAACCGTAAAAATAAAGTCAAACGTCGTCGGCTCTATGATCATCCTCTGTTCAAAGAGAAAAGGAATAATATGTACCAGTGATTCATCAACCTGACGTTTTGTAGACTCGCGGATCGTCATAATCGCCGCTGTCATAGCGCGGAACAGGTTACTCTTTCCTGCCGCATTTGCTCCGTAGACTGCTACGACCGGGAGAATATGATCCTTACCGGAATCATAAAGATACTCCTCATGATCCCGATCATTGTTATCCGCTGCCATGCTCAGTACAGCTTCTTCTTTGATTGACATAAAGTTACTGACGCGAAACTGTATAAACATAGGCTCCCCTCCCGTAATATTGGCTTGCTGTAAACTATTACTTATCCTTGTAACTTTTTAATATTTTTAAAATCTGTATATACCAGTATAGTATGATTTTATTTGAAACTTTTCAATATCGTAATTGTTTTGTTCATACCATTCCTAATATCGAAATTTGCCTTCCACCCTAACTGCTGAAGTTTTTTACTCCTCAGTCTCGCCTTCGTCGCCTTACTATACCCGGCACTCTCCACCGCATCCGGGATTTCAAACACAACTTTTTTATGGCCGATACCGGCGATCAACGCCGCCAAATCCTTTAACCGAATATCTGATGCGTCATCCGCAATATTATACGCTTCTCCACTCTTGCCTTTTAAGAGAATCGTCAACAAGCCCGAAATAGCATCTGCCATATACGTATACGAATAGTATTGCGTACCCGCACTTTTCAATACGATATCTTCGCCGACAATTGCTTTACGAATAAACTGACTGATCGCTTTCGTGTCAGAGAACAACATCGTAGGTCCGTAAGACCGCGTAAAACGGGGAATGACAATATCGAGTCCCTTCTGTCTGGCATAAGCCTGACACAAGGCCTCCCCGCAACGTTTGCTTTCCGGATACCCGGCTCGCAGCGTATTGCAGTCAATATACCCGCAGTAGCTTTCGTCAAACTTCTCAACGTCACCGCGGTTTTCACCGTAAATCTCATTCGAAGAAGCAAAGGCAAACCGTTTCGCGTGATGCGCTACCGCAAAATCCAACATATTCTTTAGGCCGATAATATTCGTGGTAATCGTGCCGATCGGATCCGTGGCGTATGCGACCGGATGCGTATTGCTCGCCAGATGCAGCACGTAGCCGATATTACCGATCTGATCTGACTCGAACGGATCATTGATATCGTACTTCACGAAGTGAAAGAGCGGCGAGTCAAACCACTCGCCGAAACGCGCTTTCATCTTTTCACTATTGCGGCCTAATGCATACACAGCACAATTCAGTTGACGTACGTTGTTCTGGTGCATAATGACGTCAACGAAAAACGATCCCAGTAGTCCGCTGGCACCGGAAATCAGCACAGAACTATCCTGAAATTTCTCCCAAGGTAAATCCAGTCCGGCGACGGATGCTACATCTTCCTGATACAAAGGATTTTCATAAATCTTCATGGCAATCCCCTTTATTTAAGCCAAGTATCTTTATCTGCCTTCAGATAGGCTTTGAACATTTCCAGATCATCTTTCGTAGTCAGTTTGATATTCTTGTCCGATCCGGCAGCAAAGTGAAGTGTCACACCGAGTTCTACCATCATGGTATTCGTATAGGATGATCCGTAAATCCCGATTTCTTTTTCAAACGCTTCATGATACTTGTCATCCAGAAGTTTAAACTGATAAGCCTGCGGCGTCGATACCCGGCGGAGTGTTTCACGCGGGATGTACTTTGTCGTGGTTGTTTCATCCTCCGGATTCACGACAAAGATCTGTTCATTATACGGCAGAGACGTTACCGCGTTACCATACTTTTTCGCCGTCAGCAAAACATCTGTAAGTACGGACTCGTCAATTAACGGGCGAATACCGTCATGAATAACAACGATATCATCATCCGCGGCTTTACCTTCCAGATTATATACACCGTTACGAATCGATTCCTGACCGGAACTGCCGCCGGATACGATCCACTTCAGTTTCGTAATGTTGAATTGACGAGCATACGCACGCAATACATCATGCCAGCCGTCGAGACAAACAACTTCGATCGCGTCAATCTGCGGATGACGCTGAAATCCTTCCAACGTATAGATTAAAACCGGTTTATCATATACGTTGATAAACTGTTTTGGAATGTCCTGCCCCATACGATGTCCGGAGCCACCTGCTATGAGAATTGCTATATTCATAATATCTGCCTCTCTGTGTTTAATCTACCAAGTATGCATCGATATCGTGCGTTTTCCGCTTCTCCACCGGGGGAAGTTCCATATAATTCCCGTATAAATTATGCAAATAAGAATCCCAACAGGAAAATGCTGGTAACTGATATCCCTCGAACTCAACTTCCACAGCTTTTTCAAACTCCGTTTTTAGCATTCGCTCCCGAACGCCATACAATCCCCAAGTAACAACACCAACATACTCTGAACTTTCATAAGGATTCTCAGCTGCGAGAGTTTCAATATTATCAATGCAACGCTTTCGTCCATAGAGATCCGCGATCGGTTTGATAATATACCGCTTCAATGCAGTCCCTTTGCCCCAAACGGAATTGGTTCTGGCATATATTGCCTGATATCTTTTGCATTTACGATAAATATCGGCTACCTTGTTCATATCATTGGGCAAACCGTCAACAGGAAGAATATCGATCCACATATACCGATCAATGGGAATATCAATAAATTGATGCTTGATTAACGTATCCGTTCGCACCAATTTAGCATAAGGCGCATCAAACTGACCGATACCGCGCTTCAACAATTTGACATTCTGTTCTTGCGTAGTAAAGATACGAAGGAATTCTTCAAAATCCGGTCTTGGCATACATACGTCAATGTCATCATCCCAAGGAATAAATCCTTTATGTCGGACGGCTCCTAACAAAGTCCCCCCCGCTAGATAAAATCTTAATTTATGTTCCTTGCAAAATGCAGCAAACTTTACCAAGAGATCCAGTTCAATCTCTTTAATCTGCTCCAATGACAATTTTTTCATTATTTATCCCATCCTTTATGAATAATTATTCATAAAGCTATATTAACGCAAAACAATTCTGCCTAGCATATCTTTGACATATTGCTTCTGCCCTAATTGCTTTCCATAAAACTGTTTCAATACACGGTACGAATGCCTATGTGATTGCCCTTGAATAAACGCGATTTGACCTGCCAATACCATACGTGCCCGATTAATCTCTGTTTTAAACGGTTCGTTAAGGTTGTTTTTAGCTAAATCATCAAAAACCCTTTTCCTGCGATTAAGCTTATGAAAATGATCTTCCAGTTTCTCCCGATACGACCGCCGATACGTCATGCATCGCTCCCAAACGGAATGCTTCGCAATGCCGACAGCATTATGTCCGGACTGTCGATATTTTATCAACAAATCCGGCAACATGATAATATCTCCTTGATTTGCTGCATTCAACGACATCCACTCATCATGAAAAGCTGAATCAGAAAAAGGAACAGCTTCATGTAATAAGGATCGCCGAAAGGCTATAGAGCTTCCTTGAATCGCGCTTCCTTTCAATAAACGTGAATAATTCCCTCCGGCAAAAACATCCTGACTGATTCCCGCTATTTGCCAAAACGTTGTTCCCATTGACTTTAGATTTTCATCCACAATCAATGCATCATGACAAACCATATATGCAGACGGGTGCGCAGTAAAACAATCTACTACACGCCTGATTTTATTCAAATCCCATACATCATCTTGATCGCAGAAGAAGATGATATCCCCGTGGGAAAGAACCGCTGCTTGTTCGAAGTTTTTTACAACACCTAAATTCCTTTCGTTTTTCTTGATGACAAAGGATATATTCGGATAAGCTCTCTGAAATGCTGCGATTTTAGCTAAAGTATCATCTTTGGAATTATCATCACAAACCACGATTTCATCCGGAGGCAATGTCTGGTTAACCAAACTGTCTACCTGCTCATTGATGAATTTCGATCCGTTATATGTACAAAGTGCTACTGATACGCTCATCATCATACTCCTGACTGTCCAATAACGTCTCGGACAACTTTCATCAGTTCCTGATAGTAATGCTCATAGGAATTATTTTGTTTGACATACGCGAATGCCCTATTGATGGTCTCATCATAGGCCTCCTTTGAAAGGTCATCCGCCTGCTGCAAAGCAATTTCTAGATTATGCTCGCCGAAAGGAAATACAATTCCTCTCCCATCCGCCAATTGTTCCGGGATTCCTCCGCGATCCGATCCGATGACCAAAAGCTGATTTGCCATCCCTTCCATGACAGTTGTCGGATAATTCTCCATCCACTTGGAAGGAACTATCATCGCATAGGCATCACGCAGTGCATCCTCGATCTTTTCATGCGGTACTAAACCGTGATACACGATCTTTTCTCCGAGATACCGCTGCATATATTGATGCGTCTCCGGATCAGAAACTTTTCCGTAAAGATGCAACGAAACCGGCCGATCCTGCGCAAAGCGCCGAAATGCCGGCAACAGTTCATAGATACCTTTATTTTCATTCAATGCGCCAATATAAATGTAACGATGATCATTTCCTAAAGACCGTCCTGCCTTCTCAGGAAGTGCCTTGATCTGCATGGGGTTTGGAATTGCAACGCTGTCAAAACCATGACGCTTCATATATTCAGCCAAACATTGACTTGGACAAATAAAGCGATTGACAACTCTTTTCCTGACTTCATCCACTTGACGCGTTAATGCCAATTTGACACGCAGCTGTAACTTAGAACCATGATAAGTACAGTGCTGCTTGCAATCAGCAAATCCCATCCCCGGACAAACGGAGCCGTTATCCTGTAAACATGTGGATTTCGGACATACAGGTGTGTAGTCATGGACAATTTGAATTACAGGAAACCCTTGCAGTGCACGCAATTGAGATAATGGCGCGGAAAAGGCATTATTGACAATGATGATATCTGGTTGTATCTTTTTGCAGTACAGCCGTATACGACGACTATATAACGGATTATAAACCAATTTAGATATTTGATTATGCTTAGTCGAAATATACTTTTCATTTTCTTCTTTTCTTTTATTGTCGTAAGAAAAATATAGCCTATAAACCCTATGATCCTGTTCTTCCAAAAGCTGAACTAAATGGCTGATAAAAACCTCTGTCCCTCCGAAAGATTTATATTCATTCATGATCATGAATTTTAATTTTTGCATGATGGTCCCCTGAGCCCGGTAATGAAGCAATATCGACTTTTAGCAACCTCATATTCAAGGTTACCAAATAGATAATAAGAAAGTTTAATGGAAAATTTGAAAAGATATTATTAAAAAAGAAATCTACCGTTAATAAGTACAATAATAGATACGTGACACCTAGTCTATCTTTTTTGCTGTTGACATCTATCCAATATAAAGCAGCTGCAACAAAAAGGACAATACCTGTCAATCCATAGTTACTCAACAAATATGAATACGATGAATCTGTAGCAAAGCCTCCCACTACTGCTAAAAGTGACGATTTAAATAAATCGTAGGCTCCATTAACCCCAAATCCAACTCCGAAAACAATTGTATCTAAATTCTTCGTCACACTTTCCATAATTGAAAGATGTGCCAGCACTCGACCATATATGCTTGTATATGCTTTATCTGGTGAATAATTGGCAACCCATTCATATACATCATATGCATTCGTTGTATAAGCGAATATAGAAAAAATTAGAATATGCACGACAAACGCCACCAGCAGAAACTCACGATATGAATAGTGCAATTTATGTCTTAAAACAAAACATATAAACATTAATACCAAAAAAATAAAAAAACCGACTGTGGCTGTATAATAGTTTGATAAGACAATTGCTATCCCAAATAATCCAAGTAGACTATATTTTTTTTTGTTCGCATAATCCAAAATATGATTATGCCAAATGATTACAAAGCAAAAGAAACATAATGTTGCATATGGAACGAATCCCATTTGAAGGCCAATCGGCCGTATTGTTCCATTAGACCAGAACAGCATAACACCTTGTCCAGCCCCCCAAGCACCATTAAACCCTAAAATATCCAAAAAAAGCATTGGAAACAGCACTTGAATAATACCACATATCGCATTTAATGCGCCTAATCCAATTACAATATTAAGGATTTTAGCAGCACAAATATATACCTCACTATCACTCATTCCCTGTAAAAAAGCATATAAACATACGGCAAATACCCATACGATCAAATCATTTTTACATTGATAAAAAATCAGCTCCGTCGGTATTCCTATAGAAATATTATATATTATATAAAAAACGTAGCCTCCTATGAGTACCAGTAATGAATATATCGTAGTATACGTGATTCTTCTACGGTACATAGTTATTAATACATATACACTAAAAAGGCCTACGAAGGCCTCCTTCCAAAGTTTTAAAATACGATTATCAGAAAGCATTGCAAAATATGAAATGATTCCTGTAAAGCCTAAAGAAATCACTATGAACAGACATAGATATCCCTCTATCGTTATATTATGCCTGACCAGTTTCATATTTCTCACTTCCCTAACCTTATATTCATTTCCAATTGACTCATAATTGTCTGTGCCGGTACTTTCCATGAATAACACTGTACTAACTTATCAGCATTATAAGACAACTTCCCTTGTGTTTCTTTATCCTGTATAACTTGGATAATATTGCTCACAAAACCATCAACGTCATTAGCATCACAGTACAACGCCGCATCCCGACAAACCTCCGGCAAACTGGCTCGATCACTAGCCACAACCGGACAACCGAAACTCATCGCTTCAATTGGTGGGATGCCGAATCCCTCATATAATGACGGATAAACGAAACATGCAGCGTGACTGTACAAGGCAACGAGCTCTTCATCCGTGACATACCCGATAAACTTGGCATTATCAGGAACATGAAAATCCGGCGTTGAGAACACATTCTTATTCGCCCCTCCCGCAATGATGAACGTCAGGTCAGGCATTTTCTCTGCGGCATGCAGAACCAGTTGAAAGTTCTTTGACGGATTGACACTGCTAACGGCAAAGACATACTGTTTATTTTGCAGATCATATTTCTCGATAATCCGTTCATCCGGGACAAGTTTGCGAATATGGTCGGCACCGTTATAGGTAATCGTCATTTTATCCAGCGGGATCGAAAAGTATCGGTTCAATTCTTTCTTGGAGAATTCGGATACCGTAAAGATTCCCCTTGCCATCTTGCCGAGGCAGTAGAACATGATCGAATACCATGTCCGAAACGCAAAGGAAAATGTCACTGGGAATGCCTTGACGGCTGCATCGTGGATTGTGACGAACTGGTCCCGTTTCAGGATCGGCGCACAGTTACAGAAACTGAGTAACGTTCCTTTTCTTGCGTAAAAAGGAAGTTCCGTCTGTTCCCATAAATGACCTTTGAACCGCCCGACTTTACGGATCTCCATGTGTTTGAGCGGTAATGTATATTGGATATTCTGAGGGCAGAGGATGACGAACCGGCGGTCTTTGGCATATTCCGGCTGATCCAACATGTTATCCATTGCCTTGACGACTTCGACGGCATACCGTTGTACGCCGGTAATGCGCTGTGTCAAAAATCGTCCGTTGATGTAAATGTTCATTCCCTATCCCTCATGTCAATTTGACTGTCAATCGTTTGTGTCAGCGTCAACGCACCGATCGACATACTGCTTGAACCGCGTACAGAATGCGTCAACGCTGAAGTTCGTCGCATTCTCCCGGCAATTCTCCGCCGTGATCGCCCCGTGATCCGCTTCAAATGCTTTGACAGCCGCGCAGATCGCGTCTGTTGTCTGCTCGTAGAAGAACATCCCGGTCGGTTTTTCTGCCGGATGTTTGGCATTTGTACCTTTGACGGTTTCGAGTGCACCGCCGCGTCCGTATGCGATAACGGGAGTTCCGCAGGCCTGCGCTTCGACCGGTGTGATGCCGAAATCTTCTTCAGCGGCGAAGACGAAGGCTTTGGCGTGCTGCATTTTGTCCTTCATGACGTATATCTCTTATATACTGTGTAACATGTTTAGCTGAAGCAACCCGAAAAACTTCTCCGCCAAGATTTTGAATTTGGTCTGTTATCGGTGTAGTATCACATTCCGTAATAAAATCAAATTGTACCGTTTTCCGGTCAATATTTTCGTAAACATTAAGCAGATAACGCTCTATTCCGCCCAAATTATCTGTAATGGCAACATTCAGCACTCTAATCAAGGAATCACCTCCTTGGGAATGATTCAGAAATGATCACTTATCTTTTCTATATAGCTGTCGTGTCAATTGCCACATACTATCCGCTCTGAACTGTTTTAAAAAGTCATTATACGATTGTTGCTGCATATACGATAGCTTTTCTTTAGATAATGAGGAAAGTGTATTGATCAATGCGTCTGGTCGATCCATATGAAAAACGTAACCGTCTTCTTGATCGGTCACCAATTCCGGCAATGCCCCCCTGTCACTGACAATAACCGGCCTGCCATTCTTCATCGCTTCAACGGCAACAAGTCCGAATGCCTCCCATCTCGACGGCATAATGACAGCATCGCAGGCTGCATACCAATTTGACAATTCATCATGCGGAACCCAGCCGGCGAAAACGATACGTCCATCCTGCTTTGCCCGTTGTTGGAGTTCCTGTATGTGTTGCTCCTGAGAAGCATTGCCGACAACCGGGGCTCCGATGACATAAAGGCGCAAATCCTGACGCTCACAGTTCATAAACTGCTCTAACAGGTAATCTAGGCCTTTTTGGGGGTCCCATCTGCCGATAAACAGCAAGTTTACGGTATTTTCGGGGAATTTGACGGTTTTTTCGACGACTTTGAGTTCCCGCGGCTGTTTTGGCATGTCAAATATCGGCTGACGTCCGTCATCGGGGATGCCGCTGTAGATACGGTGAAGTTTTGCTTTCGGTAGTCCGCGTTTGATCGCGGCATTCTGTTCATATTCGGAAACATTGACAATCGCATCCGTCCATGGAAGCAATTGACGTTCGACAAAGGCATAGATATCCTGTTTCCATTTCGCCGTATCACGCAGGAATGCCCATCCGTGAGCATTATAGATGACTTTCGGACGATGACGCATCCCGACCATTGCAAGACGGCCGATTGTTCCCGCCCAGCTGCTATGCATATAGCAGACATCCGGTTTGACGTCAAGGATTCCTTGACGCACCGCCCGGATCGCGGACGGAATTGACGTCAATCCGCGGGTATAATCGTAGTAATGGATATGGTCAGCCGGAATTTCCCATTCATGATCCGAGTTCGTGTCAGACAATAAAAGAAAGTTTTCTACATCGTTTGTCGGATCCTGAAACAGGATGTGTAAGTAGGTTGCTACTCCGCCTTTGACATATTCACCGATGTGAAGAACACGTACCATGGGAATTTCCTTTCTTTAATATGCACCCTGACTGCCGAAGACAACCTTCACCGTCTTGAACAGATACACGAGGTCGATCCAGATCGACCAGTTGCGGATATACCAGACATCCATTTTGACGCGGCCGGCGAAACTGACGTCATTGCGGCCGCTGACTTGCCAAAATCCGGTCATGCCGGGTGTGGTCATGCAGATCGTGTGGTAGTCGCTCCCGATATCTTCCTTCTCGCGCGGGAGATAGGGACGCGGGCCGACCAGGCTCATCGTGCCTAGGAAGACGTTGAAAATCTGCGGCAGTTCGTCGAGGCTGTATTTGCGGATGATACGGCCGACGCGTGTGACGCGCGGGTCATATCCGCGGAGCTTCGCGAATTCATCCCATTCTTTCTGCGCCGCGGGATGCTCGGCGAGGTACTTTTTGAGCATCTCGTCGGAGTTGACGTACATGGAACGGAATTTATAACAGGTGAACTCTTTGCCGTGTTTGCCGATGCGCTTTGCATTGAAGAACGCCGGGCCCGGTGAGTCCAGTTTAATGAGAACACTGAGGATAAGAATGACGGTCAGCAGAAACGGCATGAGCAGGATGCTGCCGACGAGGTCAAATACGCGTTTAATGATACGGTTGTGCCGCCGTGCGAGGTTGTTGCGGATCTTCATGAGCATGATTTTCTCGCTGAAGAGCGTGTCAACTTCGACGCTGCTCATCGGTGTGCCGATGAGGTCCGGGACATACCCGATATTTCTCACGTACGGCTGGATACTCGTGATGAGGTTTTGGAGCATGGATTTCGGCATGCCGGGTGCCGTGATGACGACGTTTTGGACGCCGGTGTCACGGACGAACTCGGCCGCGCGGTTCATCGGCGCGACCATGGTGCAGCCGTACCGCATGACTTCCTGACTCGGATTGTTGTCGACGATACCGATGAGTTTATACCGGTAGCCGAGGTCTCCCTCGAAGTAGCGCAGGACGGATTCGGCCGTTTTGCGCGCGCCGATGAGGACGATCGGCTCGGCGAAGAGCTGATACCGTTTGAGGATTTTCAGCACGATATACCGCAGGACGTAGATGTTAAAGAGTGTCAGCACGCCGAAAACGACGAGGTAAAACCGTGACGCGAGCAGGCTCGCCTGCAAAAAGAACAGAATGACGATGCAGGTGATAAGGCCGAAGAAGACGGAGTAAAAGATCTGTTTGACCGTGTCGACGATCGGCTTCATGCGCTCGTAAGCGCGGGAACACGCGAGGAAGAGGATGAAGATGAGCGGGATCCAGAAGTAGACATACGAGGCCTGCAGTCCGTAGTTGCCGTGATGGAAGATGTCAAACGTGTCCCGGATGCCGAAGGCGATTTCCTCGGCGAGCAGGATGGCGAGATAGTCGAGTGCGGCGAGGAATACGGGCATGAAGTAGCGATTCAGTTGTCTTGTCCGGGTATGCGGGACCGACGGATCGGCTTGCATGAATTCTCCCTCCAATTATGCTTCTTCTTTCTTGTATTTGACGAGGCTGTAGCCGAACGCGCCGAGGCAGCCGATAACGAATCCGATCGCGGCGATAAGTTTCTTTCTCGGCGCTGCAGGACGGTCTTCACGCGGCAGGTTGGCCGGGTCGATGATCTGGATGTCCATGCTTTCCATGGCTTCCTGAATTTTGTCTTTTTCGCTTTCTTTGACGAGGTTCTGGTAGACGGCGTCTTTGATCATGGAGTCGCGTTTGAGCTGCATGTAGGTCATGACGTCATCCGGGAAGTCGCCCATGGCGGTTTCTTTGGCGTCACGTTTTTCCTGCAGTGCAGTTTCACTCGCGGATGCGGCGCTTGCTTCGGCCTGTGCGAGAGCCTGAGATTTCAGGAGTTCGGCCTGTGCCGGGTTGAGCGTAGCGGCGTTCGAGTCAACGGCTGCGTTGACTTCTTCGGACAGGGAGTTCTGCAGTTCGTTCAGCTGTTCGCGTGCGGTGATGACACTCGGATGGTTGTCCGTGTAGCGCTGTTCGAGGCCGACGAGTTCGACTTCTTTTTGTACGATCTGGGCGCGGATGCTCTGGACCGTGGAGTTGTCGTTGATATTGTACGCTTTGGCACCTGACTTCTGTTCACCAAGTTTGTTCGTGGCAACGTCATATTGTGCCTGAGCGGATTTCTGTTTTGCCTGCATTTCGCTGATCGCTTTGTCGTAGGCGGCAAGCTGTTCGAGGGCGAGTTTGGCCTGATCTTCCGGGCTGTAGACTTTGCGGTCTTTGGAGAAGTCGGCGAGTTTCTGCGCGGCTTCGTCGGATTCCTGTTTTGCCGTGACGAGACGTTCATCGAGGAATTTGATGAGCATGCTCTGCGTTTCCTTGTTCATGTCCGTTTCCATGGCGAGGAAGTTGTCGACAACAGCCTGTGAGATCATCTGGGCTTCTTCCGGGGATTTGCCGGTGGCTTTGACGGTGATGAGGTTCGTCTTTTTCGTGTTTTCGATCTTCAGGTATTTTTTGGCGAATGCTTCGGCATCCGGTTTTTTCTTTTCATCTTCCCATTCCATGGAGTCGATGATCGGGTTGAGGACCGTGCGGCTCTTCATGAGTTCGATGTAGCTGTCGGTTGACGGACTGGAGCTCCCGCCGATGTTGAATCCCATGGCTGCATCTGCCGCGGCCATGCCGTCTTTTCCGGCGCTGCGCGTCTGGACGAGTGTGGTCGATTCCCACTGTTTCGGGAGAAGCAGGGAGATGACGATGGCGATGACGGTGCAGCCGATAATGATACCGGCAACCGGTTTTTTGTGACGTTTGACGACGCCGGCGAGTTTGGCGAGGTCAATGGTCTCTTCGCGTTCTTCGTTATTGATCAATTCTCTATCCTCCCTGTTAATCTGTCAGATTTTTGTAGAGTGCCCATGCGTTGACGTACGGCAGGACGTCTTCGTTGAACTTGATACCGTTGGATTTCGGTACGTAGACGATGTCGCCGTCTTCGAGGGCAACGTTTTGCGTCAAATCGTGGTTTTTGATATATTTCTTCATATTTAACTGGGTGTAGTACATCGTGCCGTCGATGACGCGGATGACCTGGACGCGCGTACTGCGGCCGCGGCGGTTCCAGCTTCCGGCTGACGTCAATGCCGCGTAGGCGTTGAGGTTGTCGATGCCGAGTTCTTTGATGCCCGGATTGTTGACTTCGCCCATAACGTAGACTTTGCGCGGCGCATAGGAACGAACCGATACGGACATGGCGGGGATGCGGATGTACGTGCTGAGTTTATCCCCGATGACCTGTTTTGCTTCGTCGAGCGTCAGTCCCGCAAGTCGAACGGAGCCGACATACGGCAGGGAGACGTTGCCGTCCGGACCGATCTGGAGGTCATTTGCTGACGCGTTCGTCGTGCTGCCCGTGGAGTATCCGAGTCCGTTCGGGAAGCCGAGGATACTGATGTTGATGACGTCATATTTGGCGAGGCGGTATGTCCCGGTGAGCTGGCCGGAGCCGAGTCCCGCGGTTTTAAAGACTGCATCGGACTCGATGTAGGCGCCGTTTGCGGCCTGATCCTCCTCGGTGAGGGCGGTGTTTTCGGGCGTCATGCTGACTTGACGCGTCACGGATGTATCCCCGGCCGCTTCGCGGGCGACTTGGGCGGACATGTCAACGTCAGCGGCTGACGCGTTGACGGCGGGGTTGACGGTCAACAGGAGGCCTGCGGTCAGCACGGCGCTGCAGATCATGGATTTTTTCACGGATGGTTCTCCCCTTTTCAATTTATCAGGTGCGCCGGCGTTTCTGTTAAAATGGCGCACTCTGCTAGAATACAATAGTATATCTTATTCTATCACCATGAACATTGACGTGTCAAGGCAATTTCCCTGTGACGTCAATTTTAATGAAACCATTAAAAAACGCCCGCATGTTGACATGTGGGCGTTTGACGCGAGTGTGTTAGAACAGGCCGAGTGTCTTGAGGGCCAGCATCCATGCGAACATCGTGATGCAGGAGAACGCGCTCGTGTAGACGATGCAGTTGCCGGCGAGTTCGGCGTCGCTGTTCATTTGCTGAGCCATGGCGAATCCGGCTACGGCGCACGGCGTTGCGAAGATGCCGAGGATCGTGACGAGCTCGATGCCGCGGAAGCCGAGGAAAACGGCGAGGCCGATCATGACGGCCGGGACGACGATGAGTTTTGCCGAGACGGCGATCACGAGCTGACGCAGGTGATGATGGAACGTGCCGGCTTTAAACGACGCGCCGAGGATGATGAGCGCGAGCGGCGTGGTTGCGGCTGCGATCTGCTGGATCGGTTTGAGGAACGGCGCCGGGATTTTGACGCCCGCGATGAGGAGGATGGCACCGAGGAGTGCGCCCTGGATCATCGGGTTTTTAAAGACGCCGAGGATGATGTGCGCGACGTTGAACGAACCGCCGCGGAATGTTTCGAGGATGATGACGGAGATGATGTTGTAGAGCGGTACGATGATCGCGATCATCATGGTCGGGATGGCGATCATGTCGTCACCGAATGTGTTCATGATCAGCGGGATGCCCATGAAGACGAAGTTGCTGCGGAACATCGCCTGGATCATGGCGCCGCGGCGACGGTTGTCTTTTTCGATCGTGCAGGTGAAAAGCGTTGCGACGAGGACGACGCCGAGCAGGCCGAGTCCGCCGAAGAGCATGAGCCCCGGCCGGAACGCCGTTTCGATGTTTGTGGTGTAGATGTTGTAGAACATCATGAAGAAGAAGAAGACGCGGAATGCCATGCGGTTGACATGATTGAGTTCGACTTCGTTGAGGAGCCGCGCCTTTTTGACGTATACGCCGACGAGCATCTGCAGAAACATCGGCAGAACGGCCCCGATGGCGACGATAAAGTTGCTGGCCATGAAACTTTCCTTCCCTATATATAGTAGCATAAATAAAAACGATAGCTTTACTATAGCACAATTTGGGGCGCGTGTATAATTGTTACGGGAAATTTTCTTATAGCTTTCGGCGATTTACGGCATAAAAAAAGAGCCTTCGCCGGAGCGGAGACTCTGTGTGTTGTGTAGTTGTGTAGTGCTGTGGTGATAAGGTTATCAGAAGAAGCAGCGTACACGGGCGACGAGCTGTTTGCCGTCTTCGCCCGAATCGATGTCTTCACCGTCGAACCAGCGAACCGATGCAACGACGTTCTTGACCGGAACGTAGCGAACACCGATATCCCAGCCTTTGTAACCGCGCATACCGTCGAGGCTGGACGGGAGGAAGGACGTGTTGCGGCCGAGGCAGGTGTAGCCGGACCAAGCACCCCAAGTGCCTTTGTTTGCTGCGACTGCGTTCTTGTAGTCGTATTCAGCCTGCCAGCTGTAATCCTGGTTGTCAGCTTCCGTGTTGTTTGCATAGGAGCCGACGAGTCTGCTCGTGCCGTCAAAGTTGTAGTCGGCGTTGACGGACCAAACGTTTGCGTCATCGCTGTCGCCGTAGCCTTTGAAGTTCTTTTTGTCGTTGACAAAGTCAGACGTGTTCAGATGATAGTAGCCGGCACCGACGGAGAGTTTGCTCGGCGTATACTGAAGATTGATACCCTGCAGGCTTGCCGTATCCGTGTAGTTGCCGCCGGAGAGACGACCGCCGAGGAGCGTCGTCTGGAGTTCGTTGCCGAATTTGACGGATGCGCCGGAGAACTCATCATCGAAGAGCAGGCCATACTGATGGCCGCGACCTTCGTTCGTGTAGAGTTCCTGTTTGCCGAGGCGGATTTTCGTTTTGCCGTAGTTGCCTTCAGCATAAGCGCGTTTCCATTTTGCATGGTTGTCATCCTGGTCTTCGCCCGGATCCGTGTCCATATCGAAGCGGCCGACAACTTTCCAGTTATCGTTGACTTCACCCGTTGCCTGCAGACGGAGGCGGAGAACATCCGTGTTCGTCTTGCCGTTATTTTCAAAGCGTTTGCTCGTGTACGTGTAACGACCTTCACCGTTGAACTTGACTTTGTCAGCGTTTTTCTCGAGGTTGCTGACGCGAACGCCAAGGTTGTTCAGTTCATCGGAGAACTCAGCAGCGAGGCGGTCGATGAGGGCTTTATCTGCGCCGGAAACGTTCGTGCGAGCCATTGCTTTTGCGATCATCTGAGCCATTTCGTAACGCGTGATGTTCTGCTGGCCGCGGAACGTCGTGTCACCATAGCCTTCGATAACGCCGTCAGCAGCAAGCTGAGATACAGCGTCATATGCCCAATGATCAGCCGGAACATCGGAGAACGGGTTTGCAGCAGCGAACGTCGTGCTGGCTGCGCCGATTACCATTGCACTCGTAAGTGCAGCAACGAGAGTTTTTTTCATAATAAAAACCTCCTAAACAATTAAAACGGAATTGTCCGGGAGTACACAGGTTTACAAGTTGCCGTGTTTCCTTGTGAATCAATGTCCATGCTCCCTAGACAAGGCGCATTATAACAGGATTTGTGCCAAATGTCAAATCAGATGAAACAAGAAAATCGCTGTGATCCCTTGCGGATAAAGGTTTTCTCATGATCTAAAATTTTTTCGCATGCGTTACAGTTTATTCTTTTTTCGCTTTTCTTACCAACAAAAAAGGCCTCCGCCGAAGCGGAGGTCTTTTGACATTGACGTAAGGCGCCTTGTCTCGTATCGATCTCAGAAGAAGAACTGAACACGGCCGAAGAGCTGTTTGCCGTCTTTGCCCGAAGCGATGTTTTCACCGTCGAACCAACGAGCCTGAGCGATAACGTTCTTGAACGGAGCGTAGTTTGCACCGACTGCCCAGCCTTTGTAACCCTTCATTGCATCGTATTCATCTGCAAGGAGGGACGTGTTCTGGCCGAGATAACGATAGCCGGTCCATACGCCCCAAGTGCCTTTGTTTGCTTTCTGTGCGCCTTTGTAAGCGTACTCAGCCTGCCAGCTGTAATCCTGGTTGTCAGCTTCCGTGTTGTTGGCATATGCACCGAAAAGTTTGCTCGTGCCGTCAAAGTTGTAGCCGGCGTTGACGGACCAGATGTTAGCATCATCGCTGTCGCCATAGCCTGTGAAGCCTGCGAAGTCAGCAGAATTCAGATGATAATAGCCTGCACCGACGGCGAGTTTGCTCGGAGCATACTGCAGGTTGATGCCCTGAACGTTTGCCGTATCCGTGTAGTTGCCGCCGGAAAGACGACCGCCGAGGAGCGTCGTCTTCAGCTCGTTGCCGAATTCAACAGCAGCACCGGAGAACTCATCATCGTAAAGCAGAGCACCGAAATTGCCGGCACCTTCGTTCGTGTAGAGAGCCTGTTTACCGAGTTTAACCGTGAAGTTGTCATATTTGCCCTGAGCATAAGCACGGATCAGTTTTGCCTCAGCATTATCCTGGTCATTGCCCGGGTCCATGTTGGCATCGATACGGCCGATGACGCGCCAATGATCGTTGACTTCAGCAGACGGGTTCAGACGGAATTTGATCTGATCCTTGTTGACTTTGTTGTCTTTTTCCTCATAACGTTTGCTGGAGTAGTTGTAACGGAGTTCGCCGTTCCATTTAACCATGTCAGCGTTGCGTTCGAGGTTGCTGACGCGAACACCGAGGTTGTTCAGTTCATCCGCGAACTCAGCAGCGAGTTTGTTGATGAGAGCCTGATCAGCGCCGGATACGTTCGTCTTTGCCATTGCTTTTGCGATCATCTGAGCCATTTCGTAACGCGTGATGTTCTGCTGGCCGCGGAACGTCGTGTCGCCATAACCTTCGATGACGCCGTCAGCTGCGAGCTGGGATACAGCGTCATAAGCCCAATGATCCATCGGAACATCGGAGAACGGATTTGCAGCA
>CACXCC010000053.1 GCA_902766015.1 uncultured Veillonellaceae bacterium | reverse complement strand
GCTCCCGGGAATCATGTGAATGTATTGTGAATTCTTCCGGGGAAGAAGAATTACCGCGGATCAGGTGTTTTTCGCGATCACAGCACCGATAATGGCGCCGACAATCGCTGCGGTGTTGACGTCACCCTGCGAGCGCGTTTTTGACGAGCTCCTTGACGAGTGACGGTGACGGTTTTCTCGGTCATAATGACGGTCATCGCGATGATCGCGACGGTCACGGTCGTAATGACGTCCGCTGTCACGGGAATATCCCGGATGATTATCGCGGCTTGCCGCCTCGACCGAGGACGCCGTAAAACCGGTCGCGCCGATGCCGAACATCAGGGCGAGAGCCGCTGCGGTGACTTTTAATGATTTTTTTCCCAGCATAGAGATCCTTCCTTCCTGAAACATTCGGTGCGCATACCGTTCTTTTGTTTACAGTGCTCAGTATAGGGGATCTGTCTTAGAAAATAATTGACGGTTCATTAAAGTATTCTGAAAAAACAGCAGGCGGGCGGGGAGATCTTGTCCGCCTTTTCCGTGACGTGTGTCAAACAACCTTTTAAAGAAAGCACTTCAATGGTATAATAATATCCTATACGATACAATGAACGATATAAGGTTAAACCAGGGGGTTCATTTGATGAGGGAGGTTTCCATTGTTTAGTCCGAAGGAATATCAGGATATCGAGGATAAAGTCCGCAGCGGTATCCGTTTGAGCCGTGAAGACGGCATTCGACTGTTTCACTGCACGAATCTCGCGTGGCTCGGTATGCTGGCCGATTATGCGCGTCAACGCATGTGTGGTGACATTGTGTATTATAACGTCAATTGTCACGTTAATCTGACGAATATCTGCACGTCACGCTGCAAATTCTGCGCGTTCGGGCGTGACGCAGACGATGCGGGTGCGTTTGCGATGACGAAGGAACAGGCGGTCGCGCTGGTCCGTGACGCGATGCGCGATCCCCATATGGCGGGACTTCACGTCGTGAGCGGATTACATCCGACGTGGACATTTGACCATTATCTTGACATTCTGCGCACGCTGCATGAGACGTTCCCGACGCTCTATATCAAGGGCTTTACGGGCGTTGAGATCACGCATTTCGTCGAGATTTCGGGCCTTTCGCTGCGCGAAGTTCTGCAGAAACTCAAAGATGCGGGACTGCAGGCGATTGCGGGCGGCGGAGCGGAGATTCTTTCCGACCGCATTCGCGGCGAACTTTGTCCGAAAAAGGCAACGGCAGACGAATGGCTCGAAGTGGCGCGTACGGCGCACAGCCTCGGCATTAAATCCAACGCGTCGATGCTTTACGGCCATATCGAGACGCTCGAGGAGCGCGTCGACCATCTGCTCCGTCTGCGGGAACTGCAGGACGAAACGCACGGATTCCAGACGTTTATCTGTTTCCCGTTCCTGCCGAAACATACGGAACTCGGCAAGACCGTCAGACAGACGAGCGCATGGGACGATCTGCGGACGATGGCGATTTCGCGTCTCATGCTCGATAATTTCCGCAACATCAAGGCGTATTGGGTCATGCTGACCGTGCCGGTGGCGCAGATTGCGCTCGGTTTCGGCGCGAATGACATTGACGGTACGATTCACAAGGAAACGATCCTGCATGACGCGGGCGCGACGAGTCCGCGTGCCCTGCAGGAAGATACGATCATCCGCATTATCCGCGAAGCGGGACGCATTCCGGCTGCCTGCGACTGCAATTTCAATATCCTGCACGTATTTGACGGGTCAGAGGAAGAAAGGAATGTCGTCAATGGCAACTGAGGAAGAAATTCTCACCGCCCGGGCGAAGGCGTCCGCGGGAGAGCGGCTGACGCTCGGTGACGCCATGGCGCTGTACGAGGACAATGATCTCCTGTCCCTCGCGACGTGGGCGCGCGCCGCAAAAGAGCGCGCGAGCGGCAAAAACGTCTATTATACGGTCAACCGTCATATCAATTTGACGAATATCTGCAGCTCGAACTGCCCGCTCTGCGCGTTTCAGGTCGAAGCCGGCGATGCGCGCGGTTATGTCATGGAAACGGAAGATATCGCGCGCGTTCTCGAGCAGGCAAAACCGATCCGCGGACTGTCGGAGATCCATATCGTGAGCGCCCTGCACCCGGATAAGCCGTTTTCCTACTACGAAAACATTGTCAAACAGGTGCACGAGGCGTTGCCGAATGTCGCGATTCAGGCGTTTACGCCCGTCGAAATCGTCAATTTCGCCAAAATCACGGGCAAAAGCGTCAAAGAGATCCTCACAATCCTCAAAGCGGACGGGCTTTCGGCGCTCCCGGGCGGCGGCGCGGAGATTTTGTCCGACCGCGTACGCGAGATTATCTGCCCGAAAAAGGCGACGAGCGCGGAGTGGCTGGACTGCATGAAAACGGCGCAGGAACTGGGACTCCAGACGAATGCGTCGATGATGTACGGTCATATCGAAACGGTCGAGGAGCGTTTGCAGCATCTTATTACGCTGCGTGATTTGCAGGACGAAACGCACGGGTTTCAGGCGTTTATGCTGTTCCCGTTCCATCCGGCGCACACGAAACTCGGCGAGGAGTACCATCTGCAGCGCACGGGTTCGTGGGAAGACATGAAGATGATGGCGCTTTCGCGGCTCATTCTCGACAATATCCCGCATGTCAAGGCATTTTGGGTCATGTTGACGATGCCGATTGCGCAGCTCGCACTCGGATTCGGCGCCGATGACCTGGACGGCACGATCGGCGAGGAAAAAATCATTCACGCCGCCGGCGCAAAGACGGGGAGCGGCATTACGCGCGCAAAACTCGAGGCGATTATCCGCGAAACGGGCTATGAACCCGTCGAGCGCGACACGTATTATCGTCCGTTGACGTCAAAGGAGGAACCGGTATGCGATTGACACCGAAAGAAGGAACAAACCTCCTGCTGCACGGCGATCTGCTCGCGATGGGACGCGAAGCCGACGCGATCCGCCGCAAAAAATTCGGCAATACGACGACGTTCATCATTGACCGCAACATCAACTATACGAATGTCTGCGTTAATGAATGCCGCTTCTGTGCGTTTTTCCGCCGTCAGGGACATAAGGATGCCTATCTTTTAAGCGAGGAAGAAATCCTCGATAAAGTCCGTGAAACGGTTGAAGCGGGCGGCACACAGGTGATGATTCAGGGCGGACTTTATCCGCATTTGCCGCTTTCGTATTACGAGCATATGCTCACGTCAATCAAGGCGAATTTCCCGTCGATGACGATCCATTCGTTTACGGCGACGGAGATTCTGCATTTTGCGCGCGAAGCGGGGATTTCCGTCCTCGAAACGCTCAAACGTCTGCAGGCGGCGGGACTGGACAGTCTGCCGGGAGGCGGCGCCGAGATCCTCGTCGACGAGGTCCGTCAACGCGTCAGCCCGAAGAAAATCAGCGCCGAAGGATGGCTCGAAGTCATGGCCTGCGCGCATTCGATCGGCATGAAAACGACGGCAACGATGGTGATCGGGCTCGGTGAAACCATGGCACAGCGCATCGAACACATGGAAAAAGTGCGCCGTCTGCAGGATGAAACGGGCGGGTTCCGCGCGTTTATTACGTGGACGTTCCAGCCGGGACATACCCAGCTCGGCGGTGAAAAAACGTCAGGCTGGGATTATATGCGGACGCTTGCGATGACGCGCCTTTACATGGATAATATCGATCACATTCAGGGATCGTGGGTCACGCAGGGCGAGCGGATCGGTCAATTGACGCTCGGATTCGGCGCCGATGACCTCGGCAGCATCATGCTCGAGGAAAACGTCGTGCGTGCGGCCGGGACGGCTTATGACATGTCCATCCAAAAAATGGTCCGCATGATTCAGGGAGCCGGACGCGACGCGGCGCAGCGTGACACAACGTATGCGATCCTGAAACGCTTCTGAATAGCTCCGGGAAGGAAAGGTCACATTATGACAGAAACTAAGATTCCCCGCGCCGATTATGCGATTGTCGGCGGTTCGGGGACGCTTTCGAGCAATTTTCCCGTAGGTTTGCCGGATGAGGATCTCGAGATCCTCGCCGACAACCTGCGTTTTCAGACGCCGTACGGCGAAAGTCCGGCACTGCGTCTCTTTTCCGTCGCCGGCAAACGCGTTTTGACCTGCCGCATGCACGGCTGGCGCAGCGGGGTCACGCGCGCCGACGCGTCAAGACAGCTCTTTTGGACATTCCGCGAAGCCGGTGTCAAACGTATCCTCTCCGAGGGCGGCGTCGGTACGGTCAATCATTTACTCGACCCGCGCGACTTCATGATCCCGGACGATTACCTCGATCTCTCGTGCCGCAAGGATGTCATGCTGGACGGGAGATATCTCCTTATCATGCGCGATGCGCTTTGTCCCGAACTGCGCAAAGCCCTCATCGACGCGACAAAAAAACGCTTTACGGGGCGCATTTTCGACCGCGGCATCTATGCCGTTACAGACGGGCGTCATTTCGAAAGCCCCGCGGAAATCGCGATGATTCAGGGCAAGGCTGACATCGTCGGTCAGAGTATCGCGCCGGAAGTTTACCTCGCGCGCGAAATCGGTGCCTGCTATGCGGGATTGTACTTTGTCGTCAATTACGGCGAAGGGATCCGCAAATGGTCGCACGAGACCATGACGGATATTTTCTACAATGACGCACCGATGATCGGCGAGATTTTACTTGAGACGATCCGCACGGTTGACGCGGATGACCGTCATTGCGAATGTCTGTCGCTGCGCAAAGAAACCCTGCTTAAGGATGTCTACAACGAATGCTCTGCCAAGGGCTGACGTGTCAGGCATTTTGACATAAATATACCAACTAAATCAACCAAGAAAGGGTGTTTTTATTGGAAAGAGGCAGTTTCTCCACACGACTGGGGTTTATCCTTGTCTCGGCCGGCTGCGCGATCGGACTCGGTAATGTCTGGCGTTTTCCGTTCATTACGGGTCAATACGGCGGCGCGTCGTTCGTTCTCATTTACCTGGTTTTCCTCGCGATCCTCGGTTTGCCGATCATGGTCGCCGAGTTTGCTGTTGGTCGCGCGAGTATCCGCAGCGCCGCGATGTCGTTTGATGTTCTTGAGCCGAAAGGTACAAAGTGGCACTTATACAAATACGGCGCAATCGCCGGCAACCTTTTGCTCATGATGTTCTATACGACCGTTTCCGGCTGGATGCTCTATTATCTTTACAAAATGGCAGTCGGCGGGTTCAACGGACTTGACGCTGACGGCGTCGGCAAAGTTTTCGGCAGTCTGCTCATGGATCCCGTGACGATGTCGGGATATATGATCGCGATCGTCGTACTCTGCGGCGGCGTCTGCTACCTCGGCGTTCAGGCCGGTGTCGAACGCATCACGAAATGGATGATGACGTTCCTGCTCATCCTCATGGTCATTCTCGCGATCAACTCGATCCTGCTGCCGAACAGTGAAATCGGGCTTGAGTATTATTTGAAGCCGGATTTCTCGAAGATTCACGAATACGGACTCAATACCGTCATTTTTGCCGCAATGGGTCAGGCGTTCTTTACGCTGAGTCTCGGTATCGGCGCGCTCGCGATTTTCGGCAGTTATATCGGCAAGTCAAAACGTTTGACGGGTGAGGCGATCTGGGTTATCATCCTTGACACGTTCGTCGCGCTCATGGCGGGTCTTATCATTTTCCCGGCCTGCTTCAGTTTCGGCGTCAATCCGGGAAGCGGCCCGAACCTGCTGTTCG
>CACXCC010000052.1 GCA_902766015.1 uncultured Veillonellaceae bacterium | reverse complement strand
TCGGACGAATGCACACGTCTCGGTATCGAGCAGGAAAACAACCGCGTTGACGTCGGCGTCCGCGTCGAAGTCCCCGATGAAATCTGGAATCACATCACGAGTCAGGTCTATGAGGCGAAACTCGTTTACCGTACGAAACGTTACGGCGACCTCGTCCGCACATTCTGCATGAACCCGCACGGACATGTCGTCATGGAAAATACGGACGGCATTGTGACCGTCAACGGACACTCCTACAGTGACCCGAAACTGCAGAGTCACAATACGAACTTCGCCCTGCTCGTCAGCAATCACTTTACGGAACCGTTTAAACAGCCGCATCAATACGGTAAACGCATCGCGTCATTTTCGAACATGCTCGGCGGCGGTATCATCGTCCAGCGTTTCGGCGATCTCATGAAGGGCCGCCGCACGAATGCGCACCGCCTCGCGGCAAGTTTCACGCATCCGACACTCGCGGCGACACCGGGCGATCTCTCCCTCGTCCTGCCGAAACGCCATCTCGACAATATCATCGAAATGATCCAGGCGCTCAATTACATCGCACCGGGTATGACAAACGATGACACACTGCTCTACGGCGTCGAGGTCAAGTTTTACAGTTCCCGCGTCGTCCTGACAAACGAACTCGAAACGCACCGTCAAAATATTTTCGCCATCGGCGACGGCGCCGGCGTCACGCGCGGACTTTCCCAGGCCAGCGCCAGCGGAATCTATGTCGCGCGTACCATTCTCGGACGGATGGATAACAAGTAAAAACGAATTTCCCCGACGGGACTGCGATGCGGCTGCCGTTGTCTGAGCCGCCGCTAAAACCCTTTTCCCTCCGGAAAAGCATCTATCGAACATATTGACCGCTCAAACTTAGATAAATCGCCTTACATCGATAGGCAACGTAAGGGACTGTGATACAAATCCCGGTACCGTTGCTGGAAAAGGCGTGAAGAAAAAAATAGACTTTCCCCCGTCACCTGTAGTGTTTAAGCGTAGCGATTTGCTACAGGCGACATTAATTAAGCGAAAGTCTATTTTTTTTAGCCGCAGCTCAGGTACCGGGATTTGTATCACAGTCCCGCCTTTTAGGCGCAATATGGCGGCGGGGCTTCGTCCCCCTTCTCCGCCTTTTTTACGGGCTTTAACATTTAAATCTTAGAGATAACGGAGCCATACATAGACGCTCGAAATGATAATCGAGAGAATCATGATCGGCATCGCGATCTTCATGAAGCCGATAAACGAAATCTGTTTGCCGCGCTGAGCAGCCATCGATGCGACGACGACGTTGGCGCTGGCACCGATCAGTGTACCGTTACCGCCGAGGCAGGCACCGAGAGCCAGCGACCACCACATCGGCGTCAGATCGGACAGACCCATTGCACCCATATCCTGAATGAGCGGAATGAGCGTTGCGACGAACGGAATGTTATCGATGAAGGCCGAAGCAAATGCACTCATCCAGAGAATGAGCATTGCTGTTGCCTGTTCGTTACCGTTCGTAACCTGAATGGCTTCGGCGGCGAGCATTTTGATAACGCCCGTTTCGACGAGTCCGCCGACGAGGACAAAGAGGCCGGCGAAGAAGAAGATAGCCGTCCATTCGATTTTGGAAAGGACTTTGGCGATCATGCTCTCATTACGCGTATACGTGATGAGAAGGAGCAGTCCGGCGCCGATCATTGCGGCTGTTGCCGTCTGCAGGCCGAGTGTACCGTGGAGAACGAAGAGGCTCATCGTCAAAGCGATGACAACGAGGCATTTTTTCAGCAGAGCTGCATCGGCAATC
This sequence comes from uncultured Veillonellaceae bacterium, assembly GCA_902766015.1. Taxonomy (GTDB): domain Bacteria; phylum Bacillota; class Negativicutes; order Selenomonadales; family Selenomonadaceae; genus RUG11126. Next base: position 8,509 of record CACXCC010000052.1, on the reverse strand, counting down.
TGACTCTTCGCGTTGAGGCTCATGACACGTTCCTGCAGTTCCGGCGTCGTGTGGAATTCACTGCGGTAGATGAAAATCAGGACAATTTCCGTCACAATGAAGATGAGGAACGAAATGGCCGTCAGGTTGTAGATAAAATCCATAAAGTTCAGGCCGACGGCGCTGCCGATCATGATGTTCGGCGGGTCACCGATGAGCGTAGCCGTACCGCCGATATTTGACGCGAGAATCTGGGAAATCAGATACGGTTTGACGTCAACTTTGAGCTGAGCCGTAATGCTGAACGTAACCGGAACGGTCAACAAAACCGTCGTAACGTTATCGAGCAGACCCGAGCAAACCATGGTTAATGCGGAAAGGGCAACGAGGAGTGCGACCGGGCGGGCTTTGACTTTCTGAGCTGCCCAAATCGCGAGGAAATTGAAGAGACCGGTCTCACTCGTGATATTGACGATGATCATCATACCCATGAGGAGTCCGAGCGTGTTGAAATCGACATGGCCGAAGGCCTGATCCTGGGTCAGGATACCGAAGAAAACCATCAGGGCTGCACCGCAGATACCGACGATCGTACGATGAACCTTTTCTGAGATAATTAGCGCGTACGCCGCCACGAAGATCGTGACGGCAATAGCTGTACTGCTTACCAACACATCCACTTCCTTACTTCACAACAACACAACCCCACTACTCCGCTGCGTTTATTTCTTTTTCTGTTGCAGCGGTTTCGGCGTCAGCACGATGTTATGTCCGTCTCGGCTGATTTTGAATGTATATTCACGGATACCTTCGCGGTAAAGTTCCATTTTCAGCTCGAGAAGCGCACGGCCCAGCTTGTCCGTAAGCGCCGGTGTAAAGCCTGCGCGGGCAAGATCAGCCGGCGGTTCGATACCGGCGCGTGCACGGCGTTTCGCGTCAGCTTCTTTCTCGGCTTTCAGGAAAACATCTTCCAGCGAAGTATCTTCGACATAACCTGCCATCATGTCCTTATCGGACAGGTTCTTGGGAATCTTTGCCATGGTAACCCTCTTTTACTTATTTCTGGCTGACTTTTGCCCACGTATCGCGCAGTCCGACAACCTGGTTAAAGACGAGATGCGTCGGCGTCGTATCCGGGTCAACGACGAAATAGCCTTTGCGCAGGAACTGGTAATGCGTTTCCGCAGCTGTCATTTTGACACTCGGTTCGATCCATGCGTTTTCGATGACTTTGAGCGAATTCGGATTGAGTGCGGCGATAAAGTCACTCGGGACACTGCCGTTTTCGTCCGTTTCGATCAGGTAATCGTAAAGGCGGACTTCCGCCGGCAGAGCCGTTTTGACAGCCACCCAGTGAATCGTACCTTTGATCTTACGGTTTGCGGTTTTGCCGCCCGTTTTCGAATCCGGATCGCATGTGCAATGCAGTTCAACGACTTTGCCCGTTTCATCTTTGACGACTTCTTCGCATTTGATGATATAGGCGTGTTTGAGACGCACCTCCCCGCCCGGTTTCAGGCGGAAGAATTTCTTCGGCGCGTCTTCCATGAAGTCCTCGCGCTCGATGTAGATCTCACGGGAGAACGGAACGAAACGCTGTCCGCCGTGTACCGGATTGTTGTCGGCGAGCAGATATTCTTCCTTGTCTTCCGGATAATTCGTGATGATGACTTTGAGCGGATCGAGAACGGCCATAACGCGGTCTGCGTTCGTATTGAGGTCATCGCGGACGCAATGTTCGAGCATGGACACATCAACAAGGCTGTTGGCTTTAGCAACGCCGATTTCCTCGCAGAATTTGCGGATCGCTGCCGGCGTATAACCGCGGCGGCGCATACCGGAAATGGTCGGCATACGCGGATCGTCCCAGCCGCGAACGTAGCCGCCTTCAACGAGCTGACGCAGTTTGCGTTTGCTCGTGACGGTGTTCGTCAGGTTCAGACGCGCAAACTCAATCTGACGCGGGCGCGTATTGACGTCAAAGCCCAGCGATTCGAGCAGCCAGTCGTAGAACGGACGGTGATCCTCAAATTCGAGCGTGCAGATGGAGTGCGTGATATTTTCGATGGCATCCGAGAGCGGATGGGCAAAATCGTACATCGGATAAATGCACCATTCGTCTCCCGTACGGTGATGCGTGGCATGGGCAATACGGTAAATGACCGGATCGCGCATGACCATGTTCGGTGACGCCATGTCAATCTTGGCGCGCAGGACATGAGCGCCGTCCGGGAATTCGCCCGCTTTCATGCGGCGGAACAGATCGAGGCTTTCCTCCATGCTGCGATTGCGGCACGGACTTTCTTTGCCCGGTTCCGTGAGCGTTCCGCGATAAGCGCGGATTTCGTCGGCCGAAAGGTCATCGACATAAGCGAGGCCGCGTTTGATGAGTTCCTCGGCATATTCGTAGAGTTTCGGGAAATAATCGGACGCGTAGAATTTGCGGTTGTCCCAGCTGAAGCCGAGCCATTTGATGTCACGCTGGATCGAGTCAACGTACTCCGTATCCTCTTTTGTCGGGTTCGTGTCATCAAAGCGCAGGTTGCAGAGTCCGTCGTATTTTTCGGCAATACCGAAATTCAGGCAGATCGACTTAGCGTGGCCGACATGCAGATAACCGTTCGGTTCCGGAGGGAAACGCGTATGGATTCCGTCCGTATACTTACCGTTTTTCAGGTCTTCGTCGATGGCATTCTGGATGAAGTTCGAAGAGACCGGCTTATTCTCTGTCATAATGAATCACTCCTTAGGCTTCGCAGATCGGGTCTTTCTGTCTGCATTTCGTTTCGACATAGGCTTTCAGGCGGGCAATCCCCACGTCAAGGCCTTCCTGCTGCGGCAGGTTCGCGATGATCGTGTCAACGTACCCCCGCTCGACGATCTTTTGAAGCGTCCAGCTGAAATTGATGTCGTAAACCCACATGAGGCGTACGAGTTTGCGGTCGCCCTGCGTGCGGATTTTGTTGTAATCCGCCTGCTTTCCTTCCGCGAAGTTGACGACAAAATCGGGGCTGATCTGCTCCGTATTGCCGGAGGCGAGCACGAATTTCGGTGCTTTTTTGACGCCCTCTTTGGTCAAAAACGGCGAAAGGACACGGTAGATGTCGAGTTTGTCGGCGTCACGCAGGAGCTTGGCAAACAGCAGTCTGCGCGCGTCGTCGGTCGGTTCGATCTCCTTTTTGTTGTGGTTCCAAATGGCAAAACGCACGAGCGCCTCGTCCTCCGGAGCCAGCCGTTTCATGAGATCCAGCCCGTCAAGTACGTCAAGCCCGAGTTTGGCATGGTCTTCGGACTTGGCGTCATTAAATGTCTGATAGAGCGTGTATTGATGAAAACGGCCGACGTCATGGAACAGGCCCATGATTTCCGCCAGTTGACGGTCATGCTCTGACATTTGCAAATGTTCTGCGAGCTGTACGGCGATGGATGTGACATAACCCGTGTGAATTTCCTTCAGACGGATCCCCTGCATCACGGCAGGGTCATCGGTATGATAGGATTTCATGTAGGTTCCCATCCACGCATGCATCTCATGCAAGAGTTCACGCAAGGGAGATCCTTCCTTTCCGAATTGTTTTCTATATCAAAAGAATATATTTATTATACTACGATCCATAAACGGGTGCAATTGGAAGCGATACAAAACAAAAAAGACTGCCCTTTCGGACAGTCTGCATTGACGTATGGTGGGCGATAACAGGATCGAACTGCTGACATCTTGCTTGTAAGGCAAGCGCTCTCCCGGCTGAGCTAATCGCCCGGTATGGTGACGCGTATGGGATTCGAACCCATGAAGCCGCCGTGAAAGGGCGGTGTCTTAACCACTTGACCAACGCGCCGTGGCTCCTCGAGCAGGATTCGAACCTGCGACAGCCTGATTAACAGTCAGGTGCTCTACCGGCTGAGCTATCGAGGAATCAAGGAATCGGTTTTATCGAACCGACAAAAGGTATTATACTAGATCGCCCGCATGAATGCAAGCTTTTTTTCAGGAAATTTGATCGAAACGCAAATCTTCCTGAATCAGTGCCTCGAGACGGCGTGCCGTCATGTCTTTTTCGGAGTAAATTTTGACACCATTGCGGCGAAGCAGTGCGGTCGTAACGCCGCTCCCCTTGACTTTGCGTCCCGTAAAACTGCCGTCATGCGTTTTATGGACGCCGCAGGACGGACTGCCCTCTTTGAAGATCGCGACACGGACGTGGTACGCTTTGACCATCGCGAGGACTTTTTGTGCCCCGTCGATGAGATAGGATGACGTTTCCATGCCGTTCGCGTCAACCGCACGGGTGTGTCCGGCGAGTAATTGCGCACCGCTGCCGCCGACGATTTCCATCGGCAGGCGCGGTACGGGAAGCATCGCAAGGCATTCGGGGCAGACCGGGAGGAAACGTCCCGATTCACTGTAGCGCAGCAGCAGCTCATTGGCATTGGAACCGCCGTTGTATTTGACTTTATGTCCGAGCAGGCAGGCACTGACGAGAATCATGATTTCCTTTCCTTTCCGAGGGGAAACGTTCCCCTTCACGACATCATCAGAGAAGCGGACAGAGCGGTACGTTCAGCATGCGGACCAGTTCTTCGAGGCTCTGCGCCCCTTCGGTGCGCCCCGCGCAGACGGGAATCGCGGCGCATGCCCGTGCATCGTCAAGGGCATGATGATGATGAAAGTTGACGTTCAGAAAATGACTGACCGTGTCAAGTTTATGATTGACAAGATCCGGCCAAACACGCCGCGAAATGGCGACCGTATCGCAGTACGAAAGATGCGGCAGCGGCAGTTTTGCCGCATAAAGACAGGATTTCAGCACGCTCATGTCAAAATTCGCGTTGTGTGCGACGACGAGCCGCCCTTCGAGACGTTCCTCGAGAAACGGCCAGATCATCGCAAAATCCGGCTTGTCCGCCGTATCGCGGCGGTGAATCCCGTGAATTTTCGTATTGAACCAGTTATAACGGTTAAACGGCGGACGGATGAGCGTGTAGTAGGAATCGGCGATCCGTCCGTTTTGCACCTCAACGACAGCGACACTGCAGGCCGAATCGCGTGCCGATGTCGCCGTTTCAAAGTCAATGGCCGTAAAATTCATCATGGCAGACGCCCCTTTCAGGCGAAAACGCCCTGCAGGTAGGCCGCAACATTCGTCCGGATCGGCATGAAGTAGACGGAGCCGTCCGTTTTATCGGCGAATTCCATGATGCGTTTCGAAATCTCGATGCTCCATTCGAGCGTTGCCTCGAACTCCCGCGGGAAAATGACGTTGTTTTTGCGTTCCCAGTATCCTTTGGAACGCGCATTCATGACCGGCGAAATACCCCAGTAAACGTCGAGTCCGCGCAGCATATCCTCATACATGGCGAGGAAGCGCATGTCATAAAACGGCTGCGTAAAGAAACCGACTGCTCCGGCCTGCGTTTTGCGGCGAATGCGGTATAGTTCATGACACATGGAGCCGCGATACTGGTCGATACCGGCATAGACGCGTACTTCCGGCATTTCGGCGCGGAATTTGCGGATGACATCCGTGCTCTGCGTCGGATAGACTTCGTGCGTCATATCCTGCGGCGGATCGCCTTCGATGACGAGGACTTCGCGGATGTTGTGTTCGCGCAGGTACGCTTTCATCGGCAGTTCTTCATCGAGATTGATGTCCATGGCACGGATATGCGGCATGACGTTTGGGAAATACGCCTGCGCCTCGGCCGCTCCTTCCCAGCTGTGCAGCGGGAAACGAAGAAGATCCGGTATATTAATAACGTCGATTTTTGCTTGATACGGCTGCAGCAGTTCGAGGTTTTCCTGCAAGGATGCCTTGTCGCGCGGCACCAGTTCGACTGAAACACGTTTCATTAAAAATCCCTCCTGTATATTTCCATAAATATTGTAAATGGTATTACGGTGTTTGGCAAGAGAAATCCTGCACACGGGCGAGTGTTTTCACGCAGCAAAAAGAGGCCCCGCCGTTACCGGCAAAGCCTCTCGCGTTAACTGTCAACCTTTGTCCGAATTACTCGAACAGCTCGTGCAGATGATCGGTCAGTTTCATATTTTCATCGTAGTCAACCGGGCAGTCGATGACAACGGGGACTTCCTGACGGAACGCCTTCTCGAGCGTCGGCAGCAGGTCTTCCGTCTTTTCGATGCGGTAACCGATCGCATGGAAGCTCTCGGCCATTTTGACAAAATCCGGGTTCCCGAAATCGACGGACGTGCTGTGTTCATAGCGTTCCATCTGTTTCCATTTGATGAGGCCGTAGCTTGCATCGTGGAAAATCAGCGTGACAAACGGCGTCTTGAGACGTACGGCTGTCTCAAGTTCCTGGCAGTTCATGAGGAAACCGCCGTCGCCGGCAACAGCGAGGACTTTTTTCTCCGGATAGATGAGCTTGGCCGCGATCGCCCCCGGAACGGCGATGCCCATCGTCGCAAAACCGTTCGAGATGATGCAGGTATTCGGCTGATAGCACGGATATTGACGGCCGATCCACATTTTGTGCGCGCCGACGTCGGAAATGAGGATATCCGATTTGCCGAGCACTTTGCGGATATCGCAAAGGATTTTCTGCGGCTTGACCGGATAAGCCGTATCATCCGCGTACATCTCCCGCTCGTTGCGGATCGCATCACGGATCTTGAAAATGTCATCCGATACAGTCTTTTCCTGACAGAACCCGATGAGATGATCGAGCGAATAGGAAATGTCGCCGACGACGGAAATGTTCGGCTGATAGAGCTTGTTGACATGAGCCGGACGTGCGTCGATATGCAGAATCTTATGGTTTGCGCGCGGATTCCACTTTGTCGGCGCGTATTCGACGAGGTCGTACCCGACAGCAATGACGAGGTCAGCCTTCTCGATGAGATGATCCGGATAATCCTTCTGCGGGATACCGATCGTGCCGCACTCGTAATCGTCATCGCACGGAACGATGCCTTTGGCCATCATCGTACTGATGACCGGGATATGCAGCGTATCGGCAAAATGCGTCAGCGATTCACTCGCATGGTTGCGTACGGCAGCATGTCCCGCGAGAATGACGGGATGTTCGCTCCCCGCGAGCAAATCCGCCGCGGCGCGGATACTCGTGACGTTCGCGAGTTCGGGACTGACGTCATACGCGCGGATCGGATGTGCGCTCGGTCCTTCTTCGACTTCGTGGCGTGCGATATCGCACGGCAGATCGACGTGGCAGGCACCCGGTTTTTCGGCCTGTGCGTATTTGAAGACGATGCGGATGATCTCATTGACCGTGTCGTCGCGGACAATCTGACGGCTGCGTTTCGTGACCGGTTCGAAAAGCGTCACAAGGTCGAGGTACTGATGTGACGTCAAATGCATGCGCTCCGTGCCGACCTGACCCGTAATCGCAACGAGAGGAGCGCCGTCCATGTTCGCATCGGCAACGCCCGTGACGAGATTCGTCGCGCCCGGTCCGAGCGTTGCGAGGCAGACGCCGGCACGTCCCGTGAGACGTCCGTACATGTCGGCCATAAACGCCGCGCCCTGTTCATGGCGCACCGTGATAAACTGGATCGGCGAATCGCGCAATGCCTCGATGATCTCGAGGTTTTCCTCGCCCGGAATGCCGAAAATATACCGTACCCCTTCATTTTCGAGGCATTTGACTAAGACTTCTGCTGTATTCATAGATAATTCCTTTCTGCTGCCCGATCGGACATGACCTGCCCCTCTTTACAAAAACGCATAAAAAAAGGCAACGGAACTTCACAATTGAAGCTCCGTTGCTTTAATGGTACTTATTTTAGCGCACTACCGTCATCCTGTCAAGAACAGTCAGAACAGGCCCGTGATCTTACCCGTGTTGTCGATATCCATATTCTCGGCAGCCGGTTTCTTCGGCAGGCCCGGCATCGTGAGAATGCTGCCCGTGAGAGCAACGATGAAGCCGGCACCGGCGGAAACGCGCAATTCACGAACCGTGATGCGGAATCCGGTCGGACGGCCGAGTTTCGACGCGTCATCGGAAAGCGAATACTGCGTCTTGGCCATGCAGACCGGGACTTTGTCAAAGCCGAGCGACTCGATCTCGGCGAGCTGTTTTTTCGCTGCCGGCTCAAAGTCAACACCGTCTGCACCGTAAATCTCGCGGGCAATGGCACCGATCTTCTCCGGAATCGATGCTTCCGTATCGTACATGAAATGGAAGTTGTTCGGCTTATCAAAGGCCGCTTCAACCTTTTCGGCAAGGGCGAGTCCGCCTTCGCCGCCTTTGCCCCAGACTTCCGAGAGCGCGACTTCCGCGCCCATGTCATTGCAGGCTTTCTCGACAAAGGCGAGTTCTTCCGGTGTATCCGTCGGGAATGCATTGATCGCGACGACAGCCGGGAGACCGAATTTATGGATATTTTCGATGTGTTTCGTGAGGTTGGCGAGGCCTTTTTCGAGTGCCGCCATGTCAACCGTCGTGAGTTCTTTCTTCGACAGGCCGCCGTGCATCTTGAGCGCGCGAACCGTTGCGACGATGACGTCGGCATCCGGCTTGAACCCCGCGAAGCGACACTTGATGT
>CACXCC010000051.1 GCA_902766015.1 uncultured Veillonellaceae bacterium | reverse complement strand
TCGGCAAATTTCAGCGCGAATTTCGTCGCCATGACGCTGTTGCAGCCGTGAGCGATATTCGCGAAAGGACCGCCGTGGATGAATGCCGGCGTGCCTTCGAGCGTCTGAACGATGTTCGGTTTGATCGCATCTTTAAAGAGCAGCGTGAGTGCCCCCGTGACATTGAGTTCCTTGGCACGGACGGCGCGGCCGCTGCGCGTATAGGCAACGACGATTTCGCCGAGACGTTTTTTCATGTCTTCGAGGCTGTCGGCGAGGCAGAGAATGGCCATCATTTCCGAAGCGACCGTGATGTCAAATCCCGTCTCACGCGGTACGCCGTGCGGTTTGCCGCCGAGACCGATGACGACATGACGCAGGGCGCGGTCGTTGAGGTCAAGGACGCGTTTCCAGACGACGCGGCGAACGTCAATGTCAAGGGCGTTGCCCTGATGGATATGATTGTCAATGACGGCCGCGAGCAGATTATGCGCCGTCGTGATCGCGTGGAAATCACCCGTAAAATGCAGGTTGATATCTTCCATCGGAACGACCTGGGCGTATCCGCCGCCGGCAGCGCCGCCTTTCAGACCGAAGCACGGTCCGAGCGACGGTTCGCGCAGGGCAACGGCAACTTTTTTACCCTGATGATGGAATGCATCGGCGAGACCGACACTCGTCGTCGTCTTGCCTTCGCCGGCCGGCGTCGGATTGATCGCCGTTACAAGGACCAGTTTTCCGTTCGGACGGTCTTTGACGCGTTCCCACGCGTCAAGCGTCACTTTTGCTTTATATTTGCCGTACAGTTCCAGTTCGTCATCCGTGATCCCCAGCTGAGCCGCGATTTCCTGAATCGGTTTCATCGCTGCTTCCTGTGCAATTTCTACGTCTGTTTTCATGGGCTTTCCTCCTGACATGCTCAAAAAGATATGGGAAAAAGCGCACCCGAAGGTGCGCACCTCTTGTTATTTGTTGTTCTGCTGCATTTCGGCCGCGCGGACGACATTGTCCATAAGCATCGCGACGGTGAGCAGACCGACCCCGCCCGGAACAGGCGTGATCGCGCCCGCGACTTCTTTGACGGCGTCAAAGTCAACGTCACCGACGAGTTTTTTCGGCGCAATGCGATTGATGCCGACATCAATGACAACAGCCCCGGGTTTTACCATGTCAGCCGTGACAAAATGCGGACGTCCGACTGCCGCGACGAGAATATCGGCGCGCCGCGTCACAGACGGCAAATCCTGTGTATGCGAATGACATACCGTTACCGTCGCGTTTTTCTTCATAAGCATAAGCATCATCGGCTTCCCGACAATGTTGCTGCGGCCGATGACAACGGCATTTTTGCCGTCAATGTCAATGCCGGCAAGTTCGAGCATCTTCATGCATCCGGCCGGCGTACACGGCGTCAATCCCGGTTCGCCGATGACGAGACGGCCGACATTGACGGGATGGAATCCGTCAACATCTTTTGCCGGGTCAATGCGGTTTAAAAACTCGTTTTCGTACGGGTCAAGTGCCTTCGGCAGCGGCAGCTGCAGCAGAATGCCGTGAATTTTCGGATCGGCGTTGAGCTCGTCAATGATCGAAAGCAGTTTTTCCTTCGGCGTATCGGCCGGCAGCGCGACTTCACGGGAATAAAGTCCTACTTTTTCGCAGCTCCGGCGTTTATTGCGGACGTAAACCTGCGAAGCCGGATCTTCCCCGACGATAATGACGGCAAGTCCGGGAACAACGCCGTACTTCTCCTCGAAAGCCGCGGCACGGCGCCCCGCTTCCTCCTTAATGGCATTGGCAAAAAACTTGCCTTCTAACAGTCGAGCTGTCATTCCTATCATCCTTTCTCATGATCCGGAATCATGCGTAAAAGCTGATCCAGGTAAACAGGAATATCGCCACGGAAACAATACCGTTACGCATAAAGTACGCCTGTGTTACACGGCTGAAATCCGTCGGGCTGACAATGTGATGCTGGTATACGAGTGTCACTGCCGCAATCGCCACGCCGACATAATACGGCCAGGAAAGCTGCATCATGACGCCGACGAGCGCAAAGCAAATGACACAAATCACATGACAAACCGTTGCAATGCGGAACGCACCGCGTGCACCGTACGAAACCGCGAGGGAATGAAGTCCCTGACTGCGGTCAAATTCTTCATCCTGTGCGCCGTACATCGCGTCAAACGGTCCGATCCAAAGCGCCACGGCGAGACAGAGTACGACGAGCGGCGCGTCAATCGTGCCGCTGACACCGACCCATCCGCCTGCGGGAGCCATCGCGATCGCGAGTCCCAAAAACATGTGAACCCATCCCGTGACACGTTTCATAAACGGATAAATGATAAACGGAATCGCCGCGACCGGGAGCAGATAAATGCAAATCGGCTGCAGCTGCAACACGGAATAAATAAGGATGACAAAACAGATCACGATAAAGATAAGCGCTTCCCGTTTCGAAATGTCACCGCGCACCATCGCTCGTCCCGCCATGCGAGGCTGCTGCGAATCGTATTTGAGATCGGCGAGATTGTCAAGCGCCATCGCCGCGGCACGTCCCGACGTAATCGCAATGGCGATCCAGATAATCGGCCAGAGGCCCGGATGTCCGTTGCCGGCGAGCATTGCGGCCATAAACGCAAACGGCAGGTCAAAGATCGTATGGTGGAGGGCCACGTTATTGACATGAGCCTTAATCTGTCGTATCAATCGAGACCGAGCTCCTTCCACTTGGCGTCAACGCGGTCGCGGATTTCCTTCGTCATTTCGATTTCATCCGGCCATTCACGCGTGTGGCCTTCCTCCGGCCACGTCTTCGTCGCGTCGATACCGAGCTTGGCGCCCCATTTTGCCATCGGCGACGAATGATCGAGTACGTCGAGCGGTCCCTCGACGATCTCAAGGTCGTGCTTCGCGTCAATGTTATTGAAGACACGCCAAGCGACTTCGGCCGGTTTCTGGACGTCAACATGGGCGTCAACGACGATAATCATCTTGACATTCATCATCTGACCCATGCCCCAAAGTGCGTGCATGACTTTGCGCGCATGCATCGGGAACTGCTTTTTAATGGAAACGATGACACAATCGTGGAAAACGCCTTCGAGCGGCATATTGATGTCAACGATTTCCGGCAGCATCTGCTGCAAAAGCGGCAGGAAAATACGTTCCGTCGCCTTGGCGATATAGCAATCCTCCATCGGCGGTTTGCCGACGACGGTTGCCGAGTAAATCGGATTTTTACGGTGCGTAATACACGTAATATGGAAGACCGGGTAATCATCCGCGAGCGAATAATACCCCGTATGGTCGCCGAACGGACCTTCGCGGCGCATTTCGTTCGTGTTGACATAACCTTCGAGGATGATTTCGGCCGTCGCCGGAACCTCGATGTCAACGGTCTTGCATTTGACCATTTCGACCGGTTTATGACGCAGGAAACCGGCGAAAACCATTTCGTCGATGTCACGCGGCAGCGGTGCCGTCGCCGCATACGTCAAAACCGGATCCGTGCCGATCGCGACAGCGGCTTCGATACGTTCGCTTCCGGCTGCCTTGGCATCACGGAAATTCTCCGCGCCGTTCTTATGAATATGCCAGTGCATACCCGTCGTTTTGCTGTCATATTTCTGCAGACGGTACATGCCGACATTGCGTTTGCCCGTTTTCGGATTTTTCGTAAACGTGATCGGCAGCGTAATGAACGGGCCGCCGTCCTGCGGCCAGCACGTCAAAATCGGAATGTCATCGAGGCTCGGATTCTCTTCGACGACTTCCTGACACGGTGCATGCTTGACGTATTTCGGGAAGTTGATCGCACGTTTGATCATCGGGATCATCGTCACGACGCTCATTTTGTTCTGCAGCGAAACATATGGGAGTTTCATCATTTCCCGCAGTTCGTCGGCGACATCGTCGAGTTTTTCGACGCCGAGTGCCATCGACATACGTTCGTAACTGCCGTATGCATTCATGAGTACCGGCATCTTCGAACCTTTAACGTTCTCAAAAAGCAGGGCGACGTTGTCTTTCCCCTCCTTTTTTGACACGCGGTCCGTGATTTCCGTAATCTCCAGATACGGATCGACTTCCGTCTGAATCCGTTTCAGCAGGCCGTGCTGCTCCAGGTCCGCGATAAATTCGCGCAAATCTTTGTATGCCAAAAAAATTGCCCCCTTGGTCCGGCGTCAGGCCGGAGCGACCGCTTACTTTCTCATAATATAGCGGACAATCAGATAACCGACTTCATACAACACGATCATCGGCAGCGCAATCATCGACTGCGTAAAAACATCCGGCGTCGGCGTAATGATCGCCGCGAGGACGAATGACAGGAAAATGACAATACGCTGATATTTCTTCAGGAATTTTGACGTGATGATGCCCATCTTGCCGAGGATCGTAATGACGAGCGGCAGCTCGAAGACGAATCCGAACGGCAGGACAAACATAATAATGAAGTCAAAATACTTATCGACGGAGAATAACGCTTCCAGTTCGGCATTACTGAAGCCCATAAAAAAGCGAATGCCGGCCGGCAAAACCAGGAAAAACGAAAAAGCAATGCCGGCAAAAAACAGAAGCACCGACGTCGGCACGACGATGCCGAGAACAGCCCGTTCCCGACGTGTCAATGCCGGCAAAAAGAAACGCCAGATCTGGTAAAAAACGACCGGCAAAGCAATCAAAAACCCTGCCGCTACGGCGACTTTGATGTACGTGAAGAACGCTTCGGAAGGATGCATGTAGTACAGCTTTCCAGCCGGCAGCGTCAAATAATGCATAATCTCTTCAATAAAGTAATATGCGATACCGCTGCCGATCGCAACGGCAATCAGACTCCGAATCAGACGTTTGCGCAGTTCCGTCAAATGCGCGACGAGAGACATACTTCCGTCATCGAGTTCCTCCGCCTCCGCTGCTTCCTGAGCTTCCTGTGCGGTTCTTTCGGCAGGCGCTTCTTCTTTTGTTGATTGTTCCGGAGCCTGAAGCTCCGTTTCAGAAACTTTCTCTTCTGCCATAATACCTCTTGCCCGGTTTATTTCTTAGCTGCGGGATCGTCCTTCTTTGCCAGTTCTTTCGGCTTTTCCGTTACATTGATCTCTTTCTTCGGGTCTTCCTCTTCCGTGCTTGCCGATTTGAACTCATTGATGCTCTTACCGAGTGCCTTGCCGATATCCGGCAGTTTGCCCGGGCCGAAGACCACGAGGCCGATGATCAAAATGAGAACGAGTTCCGGTACACCTAATCCAAACATATTTGTTCCTCCTAAAAACATACGGTTTAATTGATTCTGACTCTATTATATCGTCAGGAATCGGAAATAACAATGTCAAACCTTACGGTTAAATAAACTTAGTTTATAAACATGTCGCCTGATAATAAATTAGAGGCGACATGTTCTGCACGTTATTTCGTTTCGGTTTTTGCAGTGGTCTGCTGTTGCTGTGCGGCAATCTGTTGACGTACGGATTCCTGTGTCGGCGGCTGATAGACAAACGACTCGCCGTCCGATTCCGTACGATGCGGTACTTCCACGGGTTCCGGCTTGATGACGGGACCTTGTTCCTGCGAAGCGGATTGCGGCGCGGACGCGGTTTGCGGAGCCGGTTGACCCGGATTTGCAGCCGACGCGGTTTGCGGAGCTGTCGAATTCGATGTCTGTGCGGTTTGCGATGGCGAAGCCGGTTGCGGATTCGGTGCAGTCGGATGCGCCGCCGGGGAAGACTGCGCGGGAGATGCCGTTTGAGCCGGTCCGTCTGAGACTTTTCCCTGTTCCGGTGTCATTTCCCTTTCCTGCGGACGCAGATCGGCTTCGCGATGCGTCGCTTCGCGGTACGTGCTGCGGCGGATCTCCCGATCCTGCGCATTGATTGCGTCATTTACGGCACTGGAAACCTTACGGAATTCCCGAATGCCCTTACCGAGCATACGTCCCACTTCCGGGAGTTTCCCCGGGCCGAAGACGATCAGACCGACGATCATGATGAGTATAAACTCGGGTAACCCGATACCAAACATAAAAGTTCCTCCGTTGAGAGAAGTTAAAAGTCACGGTCGCCGATAAAGTCGGCAATATCCATATACGTTTCGCGAATTTCCGGCGGCAGATTATCCGGCAGGGCCTTCTTGGCACGTGCAAGGAAATCATCTGCTTTGTCCTTAGCAAAGTCAACCCCGTCACTTGCCTTGACAATCGCAAGTGCGCGCTTGACCATCTCATCCGTCATGTCGCGGTTTGTCACGATGGACTCGAGTTCCGCCGCATCCGGGCTGACCTCAAGCGCGCGGATTACCGGAAGCGTTACAATACCCTGACGGATATCATTGCCCGCCGGTTTGCCGATACGTTCCGACGTCTGTTCAATGTCAAGCAGGTCATCCGTGATCTGGAATGCCATGCCGATGCAGTGACCGTAAAGTCCGAGTTGACGCGTTTCCTCGTCGGACATACCGCCGACATTTGCGCCGAGTTCACAGCAAATCTCGAGAAAATCCGCCGTTTTTTTCTGAATCCGCGTATAGTAATCTTCATAACCGCGCGAAGCCTGATAAACGGCATGATCCTGAATGATTTCGCCCTCGCTGAGATTGCCGATGAGATCGGCCAGACGGCGGCTGACATGATTCGGGTAATTCGCGTCGGCAATCAGACGAAAGGCACGCGCAAAGATATAGTCGCCGCTGAGAATCGCGACCTGATTGCCCCATTTGGCATTCGCCGTAATCGAACCGCGGCGCGTATCGGCCGCGTCAATGACGTCATCGTGTACGAGCGAAGCCGTATGGATGAGTTCGAGTGCCACGGCGAGCGGCAGCGTCCGCTGAACGTCAAAGTCCGGTCCGCTGTGAGCGGAAAGGAAACATAAAGCAGGGCGGATTCGTTTTCCGCCGGAGGTCACAAGATGGATGCCGACTTCCGTCACGAGGTCAACGGATGACGTCACGGCTTCCTGCAGCCCTTCCTCCAGCAGTTCTAAATCACCTTGAATACGATCAAACATCGGGTTTGACAACATTATCACCTACAAAATACTAATCTACGTCTCTGTATATTCATACACAACATAACACATTCTTTAATTTTACTACACTTTTTCTTGTTTGTCATGAGTTTTTATCGTTGCCGTCCCGATAGCCGTTTGTCAATGACGAAACCGTCTGCGACGGGCTTTCGGTGGGCCGATGATTTCGGCGAGCACAATGGCCTGACGCGCCTGACGTGACGTCAAAACGGGACGCCCCTGTTTCGACTCATCACCGGGAATCCGCGCCGCTTTGCGGTATGCGGCCTCGTCAGCCGCGCGGATCGCGGCATCCTGCTGCTCGCGTGCGAGGCGGTATTCGGCTTCACGTTTCCGATCCGCTTCTTCAAGCTCAGCTTCATGACGCGCTGCTTCGATCTGCGCCTGAATTTCCGCTGACGTCACCTGTTCAAACGAGGGATATTCCCGTTCGATCGGATACGTTGACGTTTCCTGCGGTGCTCCTTCGAGATGCGGCACGTCAAAACCGAGCGGTTTATGCGGCTTATGCGGTTTTTCCTGCGGCAGTTCGATGTTTGCCGGCATCCGGTCTCCCGGCGGCATTCCCGGCCTCGACGGGCGGGGCATTGGATTTTTCGCACGGTTGGCTTTTCCGAGTTTTCCGAGCGTATTCATAATGAAAGCAAACGCGACAAGACTGAGAATAGCCACTAAGTCCATGGCTTCCCCTCCCTTACTTGAGTGGCTGATTCGTCGTGCTCAAACTGTCAGACGCACCTCCGTCGCTGATCGCTTCGCGCATTTCCGTGTCAGCCTGGATATTTTTGAGGTTGTAGTAATCCATGACACCGAGATTACCTTCACGCAGGGCATCGGCCATCGCATGCGGGATTTCGGCCTTCGCCTCGACGACCTTGGCTTCCATTTCCTGCGTGTAGGCTTTCATTTCCTGTTCTTTGGCGACAGCCATTGCGCGGCGTTCCTCGGCTTTTGCCTGTGCAATACGTTTATCGGCCTCGGCCTGATCCGTCTGAAGCTGAGCGCCGATGTTGCGTCCGACGTCAACGTCCGCGATATCGATGGAAAGAATTTCAAAGGCCGTACCGGCGTCAAGTCCTTTTTCAAGGACGGTTTTCGAGATTTCGTCCGGGTTTGCGAGCACGTCATTGTGACTTTCGGACGAACCGACTGTCGTGACGATACCTTCACCGACACGCGCGATAATCGTCGGTTCGCCGGCACCGCCGACGAGACGGTCAATGTTGGCGCGTACCGTGACACGCGCTTTGATTTTGAGTTCGATACCGTTTTTCGCAACGGCCGAAACGACCGGCGTCTCGATGACTTTCGGATTGACACTCATCTGAACGGCTTCGAGCACGTCGCGTCCGGCGAGGTCAATCGCGGCCGAACGTTCAAACGGCAACGCGATTTGCGCACGGTGCGACGCAATCAGGGCGTCAACGACTTTGTCGACATTGCCGCCGGCGAGATAATGCGCTTCAAGCTGATTGACGTTGACGTCAAGTCCGGCCTTGTTCGCCTTGATAAGCGGCATAATGATCTTTCCCGGCGGGACGCGGCGCATACGCATCCCGATCAGGGTCACGATGCTGACGCGTACGTCAGCCGCAAGAGCCGAGATCCAAAGTCCGACCGGTACAAAATAGAGAAATGCCATAATAACGGCGATGACGAGAACGAGAATAAACCCGCTGCCGATTAATGCTCCCATGAGGGACCTCCTTTACTGATTCAACTGCGGCAGGGCGCGTACGACAACGCGATTTCCCTGCACGGAAACGACTTCGACCGGCGTACCTTTCGGTACGAAACGGCCTTCGGAAACGACGTCAACCGATTTCCCGTCAATGCGGGCCGACCCGGCGGGACGCAGTTCCGTCAATACAATCCCCGTTCTGCCGACGAGTTCGTCACGCGGAACGGCACTGACATATCCGTCTGACGTTGACGTCTGCTCACGCAGAACGATGCGGTTCCAAAGCCGGCTTGACGGCAAATGCTGAACGATGAGAAGAAAAACGAAAAGTGCGGCACCGAGCGCCACGGCCATGGCACCGACAGCTCCGAGATCGCCGCCCAAGGACATTGCGACACTGTAAAGCAGCATCGCAACACCGGCTCCCGCGAGGAGCCCGATGGTCGGAAGCAGCATCTCCGCGATGATGCAAAGAATTCCGCCGAGGAACAACCCGAGCTCATAAAGTTCGGCCGATCCGTTTGCATATTGTCCGCCCCAGAAAACACCGGCAGCAACGAGTCCGAGAATCACTCCCGCGCCCGCACCGCCTGTTTTAACTTCTACCATCAGTGCCAGGAACATGATGGCGAGCATCAAAACCTGAAACACCGGCATTTCTACGACTCCCATATCATCACCCCCGTTCGGAAGAGGAAATCGAAAGAACAACTGATTTGTTATAGAAAGTATTCCCCATGATCACGCCGAAATCCTTCCTGACACTGCCGTTCGGTAAAATATTTATCCATAAAAAAAGAACTGCCCCATAAACGGAACAGTTCCTTTCAGCCGGCAGTGCGGCCCCTTCTTTACTTGTTGAGTGCGGCGCGGACGAGCGTGTTGACCGTCTTACCGTCGGCGCGGCCTTTGACTTTCGGCATCAGCATGCCCATGATTTTACCCATATCCTTCATCGAGGACGCACCGGTCTTGGCGACAGCTTCGTCAACGAGGGCTTTGATTTCTTCCTCGCTGAGCTGCTGCGGCAGATACGTCATCAGGATATCGATTTCACCCTGCGTCTGCGCGATGAGATCCTCACGGCCGCCCTTCTTGAATTCCTCGAGCGAGTCGCGGCGCATTTTGACCTCTTTGCTGAGGATCGCGATGATGTCCTCGTCACCGAGTTCCTTGTGTCCGCCGTCGATTTCGGCCTGACGGACGGCACCGCGGGCCATGCGGACGACCGACAGTTTTGCCTTATCGTGCGCTTTCATGGCGGCTTTCATGTCAGCCGTCAACTGTTCTTTAATTGACATGACAAATCCCCCTAACAGAAAAGCGCCCTTCGAATCCTCGGACTCTGCGGGCGCCTGCTTTAATCAGCCTCTGTACTTGCGTTTGCGAGCTGCCTCAGATTTCTTCTTGCGGCGAACGCTCGGTTTCTCGTAATGTTCACGTTTCCTTACTTCAGCCAGCGTACCAGCTTTCTGGGACATACGCTTGAAGCGGCGGAGAGCACTATCGATTGATTCGTTTTTGCCAACTTTGATTTCGTTTGCCATCTATTTTCCCCCCCTCCACTTATCTTTGGGAGTTGTGTTCTGTAATCACACCATTTCATTATACAGCAACGGTGAGGCAGATGTCAACTCCATAATCAGCCCGGAGGCCACTGCATGGAACGTCCTCCCAGCAGGTGGAAATGAAGATGCTTAACGGTCTGGCCGCCTTCGTCGCCCGTGTTGACAACGACACGGAAGCCTTTTTCGTCAACGCCGAGTTCACGTGCAATCTGCGGTACAACGTCGATGAGGACGTGTGAAACGAGAGCCGCGTCCTCCTGCTGCAGCGCGAGGATGCTCTCGATATGCTTTTTCGGAATGACGAGAACGTGCACCGGTGCCTGCGGATCCAGGTCCTTAAACGCGACGACCTGCTCATCTTCATAGACAAGGCTCGACGGAATTTCCTTTGACGCAATCTTGCAGAAAATACAATCTGCCATACAAAACACCTCCTCCCGCAACGCATAAATCTGCAGATGATAACCCGTACCATCGGACAGTATTATATGTATTCGCGCTTGTCGGGTAAAATCCTTCCTTACAAAGCAAAAACAACGAAAATTTTATGAAGTTTTAACAATCCGCCCGCGAACACCGTCGCGGAACAGATCACCGATTTTGACGTCATAAATTTCGCCCGGTGTCACGGGATCCTCCGTGTAGACGCGAATGTAGTTGTCCGTCAATCCGTCCGTCAGCCCGTCGGACTCCGTTTCAAACAAAACGCGCATCGTGCGCCCCGCAAATGAACGCGCGAACTCCTGCGATTTACGCCGTGCGAGTTCTTCCATGCGGTGTACGCGTTCCTTTTTGACGGTATCGGGCACCTGATCCTTGCGCGCGGCTGCCGGCGTACCTTCACGCGGGGAATACGGGAAAATGTGCATGCGCGAGAAGTCGAGCGTGTCAATATACTGCAGGCTTCCCGCGAAATCTTCCTCCGTCTCGCCCGGAAAACCGACGATGACATCCGTCGAAATCGCTACGCCCGGCACTTCCTCCTCGACATGATGAATGAGACGCGCGAATTCCGCCGTGTCATAATGACGGTTCATCCCGCGGAGTACCGCGTCCGATCCCGCCTGCAGCGGCAGATGAAGATGCGCGCAGAAGCGTTCGTCTTCACGGATCAGCTTGAACAGGTCCGGCGAAAGCTCGAGCGACTCGAGCGAACCGAGGCGCAGGCGCACGAGCCCCGGAACGGCGAGGACTTCGCGGCAGGCATCGGCAAGACTCGGATGCGCCGGCAGATCCCTGCCGTAAGCACCGAGATGAATCCCCGTCAACACGATTTCTTTAAATCCGGCGGCGACGAGTTTTTCCGCTTCGCGGCGGATATGCGCGAGTTCCCGTGATTTAACGGGGCCGCGCGCGTAAGGGATGATGCAGTACGAGCAGAAATTTTGACAGCCGTCCTCGATTTTGAGAAATGCGCGCGTGCGCTGCGGGCGTTCGTAAAGCGGAATGTCCTCGAACGTTTTCGCCTGCATGATGTCACCGACTTCATCGAGGAGTTTTCCGTCTTCACGCATCGCCTCTTCGACATACTCGACGATGCGGCTGCGCTCTTTCGTGCCGAGAACGACACGCACGCCTTCGATGGACTCGATCTCCTTCGGCGCGACCTGCGCGTAACAGCCGCAGACCGCGATCACGGCATTTTCGTTACGTCGATGCGCGCGGCGGATCATCTGACGCGATTTGCGGTCACTCAGACTCGTGACGGAACATGTATTGATGACATAGACGTCAGCCGGTTCCGTAAACGGCACGACGTCATATCCTTTTTGCTGGAACAGTCCTTCCATCGTTTCGGTTTCAAACTGGTTGACCTTGCATCCCAGTGTCATAAATGCTACCGTTGCCAAAATGTTCTCCTTTTTATGCAGCCTGTCACCGTCAGGCAGTGACCGGTTTACTCCTTTTCCTCCTCGGAACCGCCGAGATCGCCGCATTCATACTGGGCAATCGTCAACGCGGTGACGGCGGCCGTTTCGGCGCGCAGAATACGCGGTCCGAGTGTCACGCTCGTACCGCCCGCCCGCATTACCGCTTCGGCTTCCGCAAGCGTAAATCCGCCTTCCGGACCGATGAGCATCGTAAGCGGGTTACCTTTAGCGGCGCGAAGCTGCGTTTTGACGCCTGTCTGCTCTTCATTTTCATAGCAGAAAAGCAGTTTCCCGTCGGCGGCATTTGACGTCAAAAACGACGTCAGGTCGGCGATCGGTTCCACCGTCACAAGTGCCGTACGTCCGCACTGCTTTGCGGCTTCATCGGCGATTTTCTGCCAGCGTTCCTGTCGTGACTTCGCTTTTTTCGCGTCATACCGCACGACGACATTGCGGCTCGCGATCGGTATGATGCGGTTTACGCCGAGCTCAACGGCTTTCTGCACGACAAAATCCATCTTATCGGCTTTGAGCAGGCACTGCGCCAGTGTCGACGTCAGCGGCGATTCCGTATCCGCTTCGAGACGTTCGACGAGCTGCATCGTAACGGCAGATTCCGTAAACGCCGTCATCTTCATACGCCCAACCTGATTTTCATCATCGACGACAATGACTTCCTGCCCCGGTTTTGCACGCATCACGTGCATCAAATGATGCGCATCGCCGCCCGTGATCGTAATTTCGTCCTGCAGCAGGCCTTTATAGAACAGTCGTCTCATGCTTCCTTCTCCCGGCGGATCAAAAGTGCCGCCCAATCCTTTTCCGTCATCGTTTTTTTGATGACAAAGCCGTGTGCTTCGGCTGCGTTTTTAACGTCAACGAGGCGCTCGTCGATGATTCCGGACGCCAACAGTACGCCGTGTGGCGCCAAATGCGCGTCGAGTTCGTCAAACAGGCGGATAACGATGTCGGCGATGATGTTCGCGATGACGAGATCGGCCCGACCGTCAAACTGCTTTAAGAGATCGCTGACGCCCGTTTTGATCCGTCCCGCTTCCCCGTTACGGCGGATATTTTCCTCGGCGGATTTGACCGCCGTCGGGTCGTAATCCATCGCCGTAATGTCACCGGCGCCGAGTTTTGCGGCGGCGATCGAAAGTACGCCGCTTCCCGTTCCGACGTCAAAAACGCGCATACCCGGACGTACGATCCGTTCGAGTTCGCGCAGACACATCGACGTCGTCGGATGCGTACCGGTGCCGAACGCCGCCCCGGGGTCGAGTTCGAGGACGATTTCGTCATCCTGCGGTTCGTATTCTTCCCACGACGGCTTGATGACAATGCGCCCGCCGACTTTTGTCGTGTGGAAATACGCTTTCCAATTGTCGGCCCAGTCCTCATCCCGTACATGACGCCACGTCACGGTGCACGAACCGTTCGGCATGCCGTCAACGGCCTGCATATGGTTGAGTCCCTCCCGGAGCTTGGCCAGATTTGACGTCAATGTTTCATCGTCCGGCAGATACGCCTTCACCGTGACGTCATCCGTCTCCGGGCGACGCGGGATATCCTCAAACTCCCACTCACCCGCGTCAATATAGTCGTTGACGAGATCCGGATCCTCGAGAACGACGCCGCCCGCCCCGAGATTCTGGAAAATCTCCGATACAATATATGCCGCCTCATGCGACGTTGCCACGCTGATTTCCGCCCAATTCAATGCAACCGCTCCTTTCGTCCGCAAACATGCCAGTGTCTATTTATTATAGGGTCTGACGTCAAAAAAAACAAGTGAGGCAGCGCACGCCGCCTCACTCGGTCCTAGGAACCGGATGAAAAGAGCCGTTTTATCTCTTCCCATCCCGTCCGAAAAAATCTTTAATTTTATCGAAGAATGTCTTCTGCTCCGGATTGACGTTATTGCCGCTGATTTCGCCGAACTCCTTGAGCAGATCTTTCTGCTTGGCCGACAGATTCCGCGGTGTTAAAACCTTGATGCGGACATGCTGGTCACCGCGTCCCGAACCGCGCAGATACGGAACACCGCGGTTCTTGATGCGAAGAACCGTTCCCGGCTGAATCCCCGCCGGGATCTTGAGATCAACAAGTCCGTCAAGCGTCGGAACCTGAACCGTATCCCCGAGAGCCGCCTGAACAAAGGAAATCGGGACTTCGACCGTCACGTCATAACCCTGACGCTCAAAGAATTTATGCGGCTTGATGAAGATATAAACGTACAGGTCGCCGTTGCTGCCGCCGCGCGTTCCCGCTTCGCCGGCTCCCGCGACACGTACGCGCGATCCCTGGTCCACGCCCTTCGGGATATGAACCTTGATCGTATGCGTTGCACGTTTCTTACCCGTTCCGTGACAATCTTTGCAGGGATGCGTGACAATTTTACCCGTACCGTGGCACCGGCTGCAGGTTGTCGCGTTGACCATGCGGCCGAACGGCGTATTGCGGACCGTCTGTTTTTGACCCGTGCCGTGACATTCCGGGCACGTTTCGGGGCTCGTCCCCGGCGCCGCGCCCGTTCCGTGACACGTTTCGCAGTTATCCGTCCGCGGAATACGGAGTTCGACATCTTTGCCGAATGCCGCTTCCTCAAAGGAAATTTCGAGGTCGTAGCGCAGATCGGAGCCGCGTTCCGGACCCGGCTGACGCGCTCGGCGCCCTCCTCCGGCAGCGCCGCCGAAGAACATGTCAAAAATATCGCCGAATCCGTCAGCCGCGCCGGCTCCGCCGAATCCGCCGCCGAATCCTCCCTGACCGAATCCTCCGAAACCGCCGCCCATGCCGCCGGTTCCATCAAAGGCAGCCTGACCGAACTGATCGTACTGCTGACGTTTCTTCGGGTCGCTGAGCACACTGTAGGCTTCGTTGACTTCCTTGAACTTTTCCTCGGCCGTTTTCGGGTCATCCCGGTTCAGGTCCGGATGATATTTGCGGGCCAGGCGCTTGAAAGCCTTCTTGATGTCAGCGTCCGAAGCGTTCTTGTCAACGCCGAGGACTTCATAATAATCGCGTTTTTCGCTCACGTTGCACCATCCTTAAAACAGGGAAAATGGGAGTGTCAGCCACTCCCAATCCCTAAAAACCTTATGCCGAAGGATTATTTCTTGTCATCTTTGACATCCGTGTATTCGGCGTCAACGACGTCATCGTCATTTTTCTTCGTTTCCTGCTGCTGAGCCTGCGGGCCTGCCTGCTGATTGTCAGCACCGCCTGCCTGAGCACCGGCTTTCTGATAGGCAGCCGAACTCATCTCATAGAGCGGTTTCTGCAGTTCTTCCGTGGCTTTCTTAATCGCAGCCGTATCGCCCGTCTTCAGAGCTTCCTTGACTTTATCGGCTGCAGCCTGAACTTTGGCAACCTGGTCTTTGTCCGCCTTGTCGCCGAATTCTTTGATGGCTTTTTCCGCCTGGTAAACGAGTGCATCCGCGTTGTTTTTCGCGTCAATGCCCTCTTTCTTGGCTTTATCCTCAGCCTCGTGAGCCTGGGCTTCTTTGACCATGCGGTCAATGTCTTCCTTGCTCATGCCGCTGTCGGAATGAATCGTGATCTTCTGTTCCTTGCCCGTGCCGAGATCTTTTGCGGAAACATGGACAATACCGTTCGCGTCAATGTCGAATTTGACTTCGATGCGCGGTACACCTCTCGGCGCCGGCGGGATATCGGAGAGTTCGAAACGACCGAGCGTTTTGTTGTCGGCGGCCATTTCGCGCTCGCCCTGCAGGACGTGAATGTCAACGGACGGCTGATTGTCGGCTGCCGTCGAGAAGATCTGGCTCTTCGACGTCGGAATTGTCGTGTTGCGCTCGATGATTCTCGTGCAGACACCGCCGAGGGTTTCAATGCCGAGAGACAGCGGCGTAACATCGAGGAGCAGGACGTCCTTGACTTCGCCGACGAGGACACCGCCCTGAATGGCAGCACCGACGGAAACGCATTCATCCGGGTTGACACCTTTCGACGGCTCTTTGCCGAGCAGTTCGCGAATGGCGTTCTGGACAGCCGGGATACGGGACGAACCGCCGACGAGGATAACCTTGTCGATGTCGCTTGCCGTGAGATCCGCGTCAGCCAAAGCTTTGCGCGTCGGACCCATCGTACGCTCAACGAGATCGGCCGTCAATTCATCGAATTTTGCACGCGTCAGCGTCATGTCAAGATGTTTCGGGCCCGTAGCGTCAGCCGTAATGAACGGCAGGTTGATGTTCGTCTGCGTCATGTTGGAGAGTTCGATCTTGGCTTTTTCGGCCGCTTCGATGAGGCGCTGAGCACTCATCTTATCCTGCGAAAGGTCAATGCCGTTTTCTCTCTTGAAGCCTTCGACCATCCAGTCCATGACGCGTTTGTCAAAGTCATCGCCGCCGAGGTGCGTATCGCCGTTCGTTGCCTTGACTTCGAAAACGCCTTCGCTGAGTTCGAGGATCGAGACATCGAACGTGCCGCCGCCGAGGTCGAAAACGAGAACCGTTTCGTCATCGTCTTTATCGAGGCCATAAGCGAGTGCTGCCGCCGTCGGCTCGTTGATGATACGCAGAACTTCGAGGCCTGCGATCTTACCCGCGTCTTTCGTTGCCTGACGCTGACTGTCATTGAAGTAAGCCGGAACCGTGATAACGGCCTGGGATACGCTTTCGCCGAGGTAAGCTTCCGCGTCAGCCTTCAGTTTCTGCAGAACCATTGCGGAAATCTCCGGCGGCGTGAAATCTTTGCCGTCAATCGTGACTTTATAGCTGCCGTCACCCATGTGACGTTTAATGGACGAAATCGTGCGGTCCGGATTCGAAACAGCCTGACGTTTTGCGAGCTGACCGACAAGGCGCTGACCGTCTTTCGTGAAACCGACAACAGACGGAGTAATACGGCTGCCTTCCGGATTCGTAATGACTGTCGGGCTGCCGCCTTCCATAACGGATACAACGGAGTTCGTCGTACCTAAGTCGATACCAATTACTTTAGACATTGAAAAATCCTCCTCAAATACTCGTTTATATATCAATCAAAAAAATGTAACTTGCAACTTCAGTTGGAAACAACCTGTACCATGCTCGGGCGGATAACCCGGCCTTTGACGATGTAGCCTTTCTGCAGTTCCTGCGCGATTTCGTCATCTTCGCGGTTCGGATCCTGAACGCGCATGACCGCCTGATGGAAGTTCGGGTCGAACTTTTTGCCGTCCGTCTCGATATGCTCAAGGCCTTCTTTCGCGAGGATTTCGCGGAACTGGTTAAAGATCATCTCGACGCCTTTTTGGAATGACGCAACATCCGTCGTTTCCGCCGCCATGGCGCGCTCGAAGTTATCGAGCATCGGCAGCAGATCCCTGAGGATGTTCTGCGTGACAACGTCGCCGATCTCCGCCTTTTCCTTATCGGAACGACGGCGGTAATTTTGGAAATCGGCCTGCAGGCGCATGCCGTGATCCTGTGCTTCTTTCAGGGAAGCCTCAAGACGTTTGACTTTTTCCTGCAGTTCCGTCAGCGCATCCGTCGTTTCCTCCGCGTTGTCGGCGGTTTCATTCACCTCGTCAGCTTCGGGTTCATTCCCGGCTGCCTCGGCTTCATTGATCTCTTCCTGCATTTCTTCGAATTTCTGCTCATCTTTCTTTTTCATTTCATCTTTCATGAATGATGGCAATTCCTTCACCTCTTTCAGTGGGATCGTTATGGTTATCCGCTACCGGGAAAGCCGGTGGATAATACGTGTCAGGTTGGTGTTCATAAATTCCAGCAGACTCATTGCTTTCGCGTACTGCATGCGCGTCGGCCCCAAAACGGCGATCGTGCCGAGGAGTTGACCGTCAAGATGGTACGTCGCGGTAATCAGGCTCGTATCCTTAAAATGACTGTCCTGATTTTCCTGGCCGATCGTGACCTCGAGTCCCTCGCCCATATGGGCGTGCAGGATATCCTTGACGAGTTCTTCCTTTTCGAGGATGAGCAGCGTATCGCGGACTTTTTCGACATCGTGGAATTCCGGCTGCTCGAGCATTTCCGTCGTACCGCCGAGGTAAAGCCGCTCGGTGCGGCTTTCGTCGAGCGCGCGGTTGATGATACCGAGCGCGGCCTCATAGAGCGATTCATCGTCAATCTCATCGCGGATCTCCGTCATCGAATGACGCTGAATCGACTGCAGCGTATGTCCCGCAAGATTCCGGTTGATGACGCGGGCCATGCGCTGAAAATCTTCGAACTCTGCGCCGGGAGGCATCGGGATAATTTTGTTCTCGACAAATCCGGCGTCGGTCATGAGTACGGCGATGACACGCTGATCGTCAAGCGGCAGAAACTGCAGGCACCGAAATGCGGCCTGCGTCATCTGCGGCGCGAGCACCAGCGAAACGTTGCGCGTGACCTGTGAGATCAGGCGCGCCGTCTCCTGAAAGACTTCTTCGATCCGGCGTACGCGCTCCCGATACCAGGCGTCAATGCGCGCCCTTTCGGCGTCACTGACCGGCGTCGGCGGGATGAGTCCGTTGACATAAAAGCGGTAGCCTTTCGAGGAAGGAATGCGTCCCGACGATGTATGAATCTGCTCGAGATAGCCAAGCATCTCCAGATCGGCCATTTCGTTGCGGATTGTCGCGGGGCTGACGCCGAGATTGTATTTTCGCGCCAATGTCCGCGAACCGACCGGTTCGGCCGAGGTAATATAATCGTCAATGACCGCCTGCAGAACGCGTTTTTTGCGGTCATCCAAAACATCTGCCATGCGGCGGTCACTCCTTCCTCTCCTGTTAGCACTCCTAACCGGTGAGTGCTAACTTCGAATCTATAAAGAATATACCGCGAATAAAGCAAAAAGTCAATAGGCGAAAAGACAAAAAGTCAAAACTAAAGCAAAAAAATTTCGCCCTCCCGACGGGGAAGGCGAAATCGTTTGTGTCATTTGCCGACCGCTTGGTCAAAAACCTGTTTGACGGCGGCGTAAATTTCTTCATAATCCTGTCCCGGCTTGGCTTCATAGCCTTTTTCGCCGTCGATGAACAGGCTCGGTACATAGTAATATTTCCCGGCGAACGGCTGAACTTCATCCGTATCGCGGTTTTCATCAACATATCGGATAGCGAGAGCATTGTAGCGCGGATCTTTCTGCGCGAGCTCGCCGATCGCACGATGCGCCTTCGCGCAGTACGGACAGCCTTCCATTTCAATCATCGTTACCTGTTTCATTCGAATACCTCCTTATGGGCCCCGGAGAGTTCCTGCCTCTTATTTTACACGCTCAGGATAAATTTTTCAAAGATTAGATTCCCGTATTTGGCGCCGCGGCGCGTCAATGCGATATGACCGCTCTCCCGACGAAGCAGTCCGTCCCGGACGAGAGGCGCGATGACATCACCGTAAACCGCGTCAATACTGCAGCCGAATTTCGTGGTAAACCGGCTTTCGTCAATACCCGACGCCGTCCTTAGTGCGAGGAACGCAAACTCCTCCATGGCGATGTCACGGCTTGACTCTTCTTCGGAGAAGCAAACAGGCTCCCCCGCTTCGACGGCACGGATATAGTCCGCCGGGTCACGTCGGTTTTCCGTGCGTTTTCCGTCAAGATAGGAATGGGCGGCGGCACCGGCGCCGAGATACGGGACATCCTGCCAATAACCGAGATTGTGCCGGCTTTCAAAGCCCGGGCGCGCGAAATTCGAGATCTCGTAGCGCCGAAAACCGCGACGCGGAAGTTCTTCCGTCATATAGTCATACATGGCTTCCGTTACGTCATCGTCGGGCAGGGCGAGTTTTCCTTCCTCATACATACGGTAAAACGGCGTGCCTTCCTCGACCTGCAGTCCGTAGATCGAAATATGCGTGACGGGAAGCGACAGGGCGCGGTTGACGCTTGACTTCAGATCGTCGAGGTTCTGCCCCGGCAGGCCGTACATGAGATCGAGGCTGACATTGGAAAAGCCGGATTTTTCGGCCATACGAATCGCTTTTTCGGCCTCCTCCGCCGTATGAATGCGCCCGATCACCCGCAAAAGACGATTGTTAAAGCTCTGCACGCCGAAGCTCAGGCGATTCACACCGCATTGACGCAATTGACGCAGTGTTTCTTCGTCCGCCGTACCGGGATTGACCTCAACGGTAAATTCCCCGGGCATCCCGGCCGTGTCAATCGCCGACTGCACGAGCGTCAAAAGCAGATCGCGCGGTAATGCCGTCGGTGTACCGCCGCCGATATAAATCGTCGCGGCAGGACCGTCTTCCCGACGCAGCGATGCGGCGCGCGTTTCAATGTCATGTTTGACGGCATTGACGTAAGCTGACATCAAATCATCGCGCCCCGCCCACGACGCAAAATCGCAGTACAGGCATTTTTGACGGCCGAACGGCATGTGGATATAGAGTTCCCAGCGGCTCATTCGATTTTCAGGATCGCCATAAACGCTTCCTGCGGGATCTCGACGCTGCCTACGGCTTTCATGCGCTTCTTGCCTTCCTTCTGCTTTTCGAGCAGTTTGCGTTTACGCGAAATATCGCCGCCGTAACATTTGGCGAGGACATCTTTACGGTGAGCGCGGACATTTTCGCGCGCGATAATCTTGCTGCCGACTGCTGCCTGAATCGGGATTTCAAACATCTGCTGCGGGATGATTTCCTTGAGTTTGGCCGCGAGCTGGCGTCCGCGCGTGACGGCGCGGTCTTTGTGGACGATCGTCGAAAGCGCGTCAACGGGGTCGCCGTTCAGCAGAATATCAAGTTTGACGAGTTTCGATTCCTTATAATCCGCGAGCTCGTAATCGAGTGAAGCATAGCCGCGCGTCGCCGATTTCAGACGGTCGAAATAGTCGAAAATGATCTCGTTAAGCGGAATATGATACGTAATCATGACGCGGTTCGTGTCAAGATAATCCATGCTCTTAAACTCGCCGCGTTTTTCCTGCGAAATTTCCATGACGGCACCGACGTAATCACTCGGCACGATAACGGTCGCGCGGACATACGGTTCCTCGATGTGGTTGATTTCCGTCTGCGGCGGCAGTTCGGCCGGGTTGCTGACCTCGACCATGTCGCCGTTTGTCTTAAATACATGATAAACAACGGTCGGAGCCGTCGTGATGATTTTAAGGCTGTATTCGCGCTCGATGCGTTCCTGAATGACATCCATATGCAGGAGTCCGAGGAACCCGCAGCGGAAACCGAATCCGAGCGCAACGGACGTTTCCGGCTCGAAGACGAGCGCCGCGTCGTTGAGCTGCAGTTTTTCGAGCGCGTCTTTCAAATTGTCATAATCCGAACTGTCAACGGGATAGAGTCCGCAGTAAACCATCGGATTAACGCCGCGGTAACCCGGCAGCGGTTTTTCGGCCGGACGCTCCGCCGTCGTAATCGTATCGCCGACGCGGACGTCACGGACATCTTTCAGGGCGCCCGCGACAAATCCGACCTCGCCCGTGTCAAGTCGGCCGATGTCAACGGGCTGCGGTTTGAAACAGCCGACATCCGTGACTTCAAAGACTTTGCCCGTTGCCATCATCTTGAGTTTCATGCCTTTGCGGATATGGCCCTGCATGACGCGGACATGGGCGATAACGCCTTTGTACGAGTCAAAATACGAGTCAAAAATGAGCGCCTGCAGCGGCGCATTTTCCTCCCCGTCCGGTTCCGGGATACGTTCGACGATCGCATCGAGGATCTCCTCAACGCCGAGGCCCGTTTTCGCGGACGCAAGGATCGCGTCGGACGCGTCAAGTCCGATCGAGTCCTCGATTTCGTGACGTACGCGGTCGGGATCGGCACTCGGCAGGTCAACTTTATTAATGACGGGAATGATCTCGAGGTCATGTTCGAGAGCCATATAGACATTGGCGAGCGTCTGCGCTTCAACGCCCTGTGTCGCGTCAACGACGAGCAGTGCGCCCTCACACGCCGCGAGGCTGCGCGAAACTTCGTACGTAAAGTCGACATGACCCGGCGTGTCAATGAGGTTCATCTCATACGTTTCGCCGTCCTTGCCCTTATAATCGAGGCGCACCGTCTGCGCCTTGATCGTAATGCCGCGTTCGCGTTCCAGATCCATATTGTCGAGCACCTGATCTTCCATCTGACGCTTGGAGAGCGTGCCCGTATATTCAATCAGCCGGTCGGCCAACGTCGATTTGCCGTGGTCGATATGAGCGATAATCGAGAAGTTGCGGATATTCTTGTTCTGCATCATTCTGTCCTTTCCTGTTCGCGGGACATCCCCGTATATATCGAACCCATTATAGCATTGCGCCCCTTCTTCCTGCAAGAAAAGAGACATGGTCAAAAGAAAATTGTTGCTTTTTCCTTTTGCCCATGCTAGAATACTTAGGTAACGAATTTGTCAAGGGGGTGAATTACTTGCCGAATATTAAAGCATCGATTCTTAGTGTAAAATCTGACGCTAAGCGCAATGCCAAAAACGCTGCTGAAAAGTCCCGTGTACGCACCGCTTCCCGTCGTGTCCTGGACGCTGTTGAGGCCGGAAACGCTGATGAAGCGAAATCCCTCCTTACTGCTGCTTGCAAGACGATCGATCAGGCTGCTGCAAACCATGTTTATCATAAAAATGCTGCTGCCCGTAAAAAATCCCGTCTCGCTCGCAAAGTCAACGCACTGGCGAAATAATTTTGCAGTTAAGATACAGAAACGGCGGCCTGTCGTGAGTGAAAGCTCGATGACAGGCCGCCCTTTTTGTATAGGAAAGCCGCCCGGATTCAGGCAAACGGACCTGAATCCGGGCGGCTTCGTTTACATGGGATCGGTTAATTGACAGGCATCTTGCGCCTGCGGATCGGGATGGAACAGAATTCCGCGTCCCGCGTTTTCCGCGAGTTCCTGCGGCGAATGACCTTTGAAAATCCACAGATGCATTTCGTTGTTGATCGCGACAAGCAGCTGGAGCAGTTCATAACCGCTTTCGACGTTCTGCTTCTTGAGCAGATCCGGATGTCCCTGCGAAACGACAAAGGCAAAGATCTCGTTGATGTCGCGTCCGTTCTGCAGCATAAAGATGACATTTTCGAGCAGATCGCGCGCTGCGACGAGCGAAATCGTCCCCTGTTTCAGGAAATAATACAGGAAAGACCGTACGGCAGGCGTTTCCTCGAGGAACGTATCCGCACCCGCCGCAAAGATTTCGTCATAGGAAAACTCGGCGTACGGCATCGACTCACGTTTTGCGAGTTCTTCGCGTACGAAGTCATCCTCGGTGAGGGCTCCCGAAACGACACCGTCTTCCGTGAACGCAACAGTCCCGGACCACTCGGCGAGATTCAGGAGTATGCCCGTGATTTCCTCCTGATCGGCGTCAATATCCTTCTGGCTGAGATAGGACTGTACGCGGGAAAAGAGCTCCTCAAACGGCAGGAAACCGTAATAATAGAGGCATCCGGTGACGATGCGTCCGATCGTCGTATTGCGCAAAATCTGTGCCTCAAACGACTCCTTCTCAAACGAACGAAAAATCTGCAGGATTTCTTCCGGCATGTACCAGCAGAATTTGCCGCCATGCATACCGCAGCCGATAATCCCCATCGCGCGCAGGCGATCGGCGCTTTCCGTCAACTCCGAATCCGGCGGAAATGCCATGACGCCGCCCGCGTCGGCAATCCGGGTCAAAAAACGATATTCCGACTGGATAATCGTCTGCAGCCATTTCCGGGCAAACGGAGGAACAGCTTCTTCGAGACGCGCCGCGAGCTCCGCCTTGCGCAGACGGCCTGCCCCTTTGACGTCAAGATTGGCGCGGATATCCTGCAGTTCCCGCAGTGTCATATTCTGAAGCATCGGTTTCAGACTGCGCGTTTCGGGAACCGTATGACGCATCAAAGCTTTGACCCATGCCGTCATTTCCTGTTTTTCCTGTTTCAGCGCTTCCTGCAGCTCTACCTGAAGCTCCTCGTTCATTCCGTAAAAATCCTCCCTTTCTCAGCCGAAATAATCTGCAATACCGTCGGCAATACCCTGTGCCGCTTTTTTAATGCCGTCTTCCTTATTGAGGAGCGCTTCCTCGGTCGGATTGGAGATAAAGGCGACTTCGATGAGCGTTGCCGGCATATCCGTGTGTTTGATGACGTAGAAATTGGCGCTCTGCGTGCCGCGGCTCGGCGTCCCGATCTGATCGATAACGCCGCTCCGGACGCAGTCCGCGAGACGGCGTGATTTCGCGGAACCGAGAGAGTAATAATATCCCGTCGTACCGCGTGCTGCGCCGCTCGTAAACGAATCCATATGGATCGAAACGAAGATATCCGATTCATGGTTATTGGCGACATCGCAGCGTGCCTGCAGTTCTTCGATGTCCGTTGCACGCGCACCTTTTGAGGAAACTTCCGTATCCGTCGTACGCGTCATATAAACCGTCGCGCCTTCGGCTGTCAGCAAACGACGCAGTTCGTTGCCGATACGAAGCGTCACCTTTTTTTCCATGACGCCCGTCGGTCCGATCGCACCGGAATCGTTGCCGCCGTGGCCCGGGTCAATCGTGATTTTGCGTCCCTTGAGCCCCGTAATATTTTTGAGATCCTTGATGTCCGAGGCGTTTGCCGTGTCAGGAGCCTTCGCTGATTCGTCACGGTCATCCCGGTCGTTCTTCTCTTCCCGGTTGTTCGTTTCCGGCTCCGGCTGAACCTCAGGCTGTGTATCCTGCGGCTGCGGCTCGGGCTGAATTTCCGGCTCCGGTTCCGGCTGTGGCGTCACGTCAGGCGTTGCGATGACGCGCTGATCCGAGGAAGACGTTCCGCTCAAATTACCGAAGTCAAGGACTACACGCCCCGGTACGGGACCGCCCGAAAGTTTAAAGACCTTATTGTCCCCCGCTTTCGTCTCGACGACGACGCGAACCGTTGACTTATTGAACTGGGCAACGCGATACTTTGCCACATACGGGCTGTTCACCGTCTCGTTGCGCTTGGCCGATTTGGACAGCCAGGCATTCGGGATATCGACGACGACACGGTCCGGGTTTGACAGTTTCGACGTCTTAAACGTCACGGGTTTTGACGTGTCAACGACGATACGCATCTTGTCCCGTCCGTTATTGACGCGGACATTGGTCACTTCCGCCATGCCTTCGACTTTGTCGCTGAAATCCGAAGAAGCCGCACCGGCCGTCCCGACAGGCAGGCAGAATATACTCAACAGCAGGGCTGTCATCATCCAAAAGAAAAAACGCCGCAATTGGACCCCTCCTTACATACGCATATTGCAGGCATTCCAACTTCTATTATCGCCGTTCCCGAAAAAAAAAGCAAGCAAAAGCGAAGTAATCCTCTTTTGCCTGCCCGATTTTTAATTTGACTTTAAAGCATGTTCTGCAGGAATGCGCGTGTGCGCT
The DNA here is from genome assembly GCA_902766015.1 of uncultured Veillonellaceae bacterium. Taxonomy (GTDB): domain Bacteria; phylum Bacillota; class Negativicutes; order Selenomonadales; family Selenomonadaceae; genus RUG11126. The sequence goes on along the minus strand of CACXCC010000051.1, from coordinate 2,801 downwards.
CCTCACGCGGATGCGAGAAGAACGGTTCCGGCTCACCCTGCTCGACAATGACGCCGTCTGCCATGAAAATGACCTGACTTGCCGCTTCGCGGGCAAAAGCCATTTCGTGCGTGACGACAACCATCGTCATATGTTCCTCGGCGAGTTCGCGCATCGTCTTCAATACTTCGCCCGTCAGTTCCGGGTCAAGCGCACTCGTCGGTTCGTCAAACAGCATAATGTCCGGTTTCATGCAGAGTGCCCGCGCGATCGCCACACGCTGCTGCTGACCGCCGGAAAGCTGTGACGGATAATAATCGGCGCGGTCAAGCAGACCGACTTTTTTGAGTAGTTCTTTCGCATACGGAAGGACATCCGCTTTTTTCATCTTTTTGACCTGAATCGGCGCCTCGAGGAGGTTTTCGAGCACCGTCATGTGCGGGAAGAGATTGAACTGCTGGAAAACCATGCCCGTATGCGCGAGAATACGGCGGCAGTCGTGCTGCGCCGCGTATTCGGCCTGTCCTCCCGGAGGCGTCTGCACGAGCGTTTCGCCTTTGATCGCGATGGAACCGCTGTTGATCGTTTCGAGCATGTTGATACAGCGAAGCAGCGTACTTTTACCGGATCCCGAGGGCCCGATGATCGCGAGCACTTCTCCTTCACGGACTTCGAGGTCAATGCCTTTCAGGACTTCGAGTGAACCGAAGGACTTATGGATATCCTTCATGCTCAGCATAACTGCCGCATCATTTGTCGTATTTGCCATAATGAGCCTCCAGTTTCTTAAAGATCCACGTCAGAACAGCCGTCATCGCGAGGTAGAAGATACCGGCAATGAGGAACGGCGTCATGTCAAATTCACGCTGAACGATCGTGCGCGCGACGCGGAGCAGGTCGTTCATAGCGAGGATATATACGAGGGACGTATCTTTGACAAGGTTGATCGTTTCGTTGCTGACCGGCGGAAGAACGATGCGGATAACCTGAGGCAGAATGATGCGGCGCATCGTCTGCGGATAACTCATGCCGAGCGTTTTGGCCGCTTCGTACTGACCTTTCGGCACGGACTGGATACCGGCACGGAAGATTTCGGCAAAATATGCCGCGTAGTTCAGGATGAATGCGAGCAGTGCGGCCGCAATATCCGGGAGTTTGATCCCGATCATCGGCAGGGCGAAGTAGACGAAAAGCAGCTGCAGCATAAGCGGTGTGCCGCGCATGATCCAGATGTAGAGTTCGATGATGCGGCTCAGGATATGCAGGTGCGATAAACGTCCGATCGAAGCCAGCAGGCCGAGCGGTACGGCGATGATCAATGTCAAAATGAAGATTTCGAGTGTGATTTGCGTACCGTCAAGCATCAGCAGGGCTGTGTCCAGTATCTTGTCCATAGAAACTCTCCTTCGGTGTATGAATCCTTTATCATAGCAAAGTATTAATACACTATATTCTACACTACCGATCTATGAGTGTAAAGAACCATTTTTCATAACAAGGCGGGACAGGGACGCGCTTTCTGCCTAAAAGCTGCCGCTAAAAGACGGGATCGCGTTTGCTTATGATCCAGATAACCTCGTTTAAATAAGCGCGAGGGGGAGGGGCATGGATCCCGGCGCCTCTCTGCATCAGGCGTAAAGAAAAAAATAGACTTTCGCACGTCGCCTGTAGTGTTTAAGCGCAGCGATTTGCTACAGGCGACTTTTATTAAGCGAAAGTCTGGTTTTTTTTAGCCGCAGCATGGTGGCGGGATCCGTGCCCCTCCCCCGGCCTTAGCATGAATTTTTATTTCGTAATATCTTTCCCGAACCATTTCTCCGAGATCTTGGCCGTCGTACCGTCTGCCTTCATCTCGTTGAGAACTTTCTGGACATCATCGCGCAGAGCCGTGTTGTCTTTGGCGAACGCGATACCGAACTCGCTGACCGGACCGACTACCGTGTCGATTGCCTCGAGTTCATCCGGATGTTTGCTCATATAATAGCGTCCCGTGATCTCGTCGCCGACAACCGCGTCAACACGGCCGTTCTCGAGATCCATGAAAGCCGAAACGAAATCCGAATACTTCTTGACTTCTTTGACTTTCGTCTTGAAGAATTCGCTCTTGTCCATGTATTCCTCGGACGTGCTGGCGCTCTGCGTACCGACCGTTTTGCCGGCGAGGCTCTGTTCGTCCGTGATGCCCGTCGTGCCTTTCTTTACGAAGATGATCTGACGATTATCCATATACGGATCGGAGAAGAGCATGTTCTCTTTGCGTTTTTCCGTGATGTCAAGGCCGTTCCAGAGGACGTCGACGCGGCCGCTCTTGAGTTCCGCCTCTTTACTGGACCAGTCGATCGCTTTGAACTCGACTTCACGGCCGAGACGTTTCGTTGCCTCTTTGGCGAGATCAATATCAAAGCCGACGATTTCGTTATTTTCATCTTTAAAGCCCATCGGCGGGAAGTTGTCGTCAAGTCCGACAACGATTTTCTTATTGTTGCCTGCGGCCGATGAACCGCTGTCTTTTGCCGCTTTGTCACTGCCGCAACCGCTGATCAGAGCCATTGACATAACAGCCGCGAGTCCCAGAGCGAATACTTTTTTCCACTGCATACCGAATCTACCTCTCTTTTCTTCCTTTAGTTTGGTAAAGAAATAACATGGTGTTATTATACGGTATACGCCCCCTGACTGTCAACCCTAAAAATTCCGACGAAAAAAGGAGGGGCTCCCCCCTCCCGGAATGTCAAGGACAAATTATTCGTAACGCAGTGCCTCGATCGGGTCGAGCCGTGCGGCTTTGCGCGCCGGATAAATACCGAAAAACAGGCCGATGC
>CACXCC010000050.1 GCA_902766015.1 uncultured Veillonellaceae bacterium | reverse complement strand
CTAAGCCGCCTATTCGGCGGTCAATTGCAGGAGGTGGAAACGATGAGGGATTTGAATTTTCTAAGCCGCCTATTCGGCGGTCAATTAATCGGTTCTCGTAACGCGCAGCTTCCTCGCTTTCTAAGCCGCCTATTCGGCGGTCAATTTTCTTGTCAAAATGTGGAAGATGTGGAAGATTTTCTAAGCCGCCTATTCGGCGGTCAATCTTTTGATTCGGTCGATGATTCTACCGCCATATTTCTAAGCCGCCTATTCGGCGGTCAATATTTGCGATCGGCATGGCGATTGGGTTTTATTTTTCTAAGCCGCCTATTCGGCGGTCAATATTACCGACAAGGAACATCTGATTTGCTTTAATTTCTAAGCCGCCTATTCGGCGGTCAATAATTCAAAAGTGCGCACCCGCGGCATCCGCGCTTTCTAAGCCGCCTATTCGGCGGTCAATTCAGGGCTGATGCTCTATGCAAGGGCGTTGCATTTCTAAGCCGCCTATTCGGCGGTCAATAGTTGTGGATAACGGGAAAGCCCTCTTACCGTAAGGCTTTTCCCGTTACACACTCATTTTACCAAAAAATCAGTGCTACCCGCCAGCCCTTAATTCATGCGGGTCCCAGGATCAGCAAAAATTTTTGGTTAAAACTCCGGTACGGCTGACAAATTGCTCAACCCGAACGAATTAAACTGATGCTCCTCCGTATCGGACTCCACTTCTCTTTTGTCAACGCAGATCCAATAGGTATGTTGATTCGATAAACTCGTCAATTTCAGTGTCGGCATTTCACGCCAATCCGTAGCAGAAAACAATTCCGCTGCATCGGTTTCACTGCCCCCGTGTCGTTTTGCGTAACGTCTGGCTTTTTGCGCGATTGACGATTCTTGATGATAACGACTGTAGATCGCATAGCCGTGAATTTGACGCTCCGGGATTTTTCTCGGTTTGATGCAATGCACATAATCCTGATATCGATGCAACAGTCGTTTCAGGTTCAGTTGACGCAATTCTTCTTCGGATGACGCAAACACGCGGATTTTCGTTCCCAAATCCCAGCCATCAGCTTCATTACGATATTGAGGAAACGATATCCCGATCTTTGACGTGTCAACGTCCGTCATTTGACTCGCGATTCCCAAATGCAACTGCAGGAACACTTTTGACATCAAAAAAGATACAGGAATTTCTTCTTCCGGGAGCAATGTGATTTCCTGATAATATGTCAGCATATACAATGCCCCCTTTATTTATCCATGCCAAAGACTCCGCCGCGGATCAGTACCGCCATGACATAGAGTTTCTCTTCTTCGGTGAGCGGTGCATCTTTAATCATAGCTTTCTGGAACAGTTTATAAAAATCATCTCCGTTGGCACGATATGCCAGTCCGCGGCTTGTTACCGCGCCGTAACACTCAGCCGGAATCGGCGTACCGACTTCATCGTAGTCCTTATACCACGTATCGATCGTACGCAGTGCATTGCCGATTTTCTGCGAGTGCATCGCTGCTTTTCCGTTTACGGCATACAGAACTTTGCTCTTATCGCCCTTTTCTTTATTCAGGACAAGTTCCTGCGACGGGAAAACTTCCTGAGCCTTTCCCAATTTCGCATACGCGGTAACATCCAACAGCGCATACGGCTCTTTCCCTTCCAAAGCGTCAGCAATAATATGAGCCAGTTTCGTAAGATTCTCGTCACGTTCCTCCGGATCAAACTCCTTCAGGGAGTAATCGTACGAATTAAACGTAACCACTTCTTTACTTCCGGTTTCCTTGACAACGACTTCGAGTTCTTCCGCGCCGACACGGTTACGCCAAAGGAATCTTGCATTGGCGATATTCTGTGCATAGCGGAGAGCCAGTTCCATCAGGCCCTGATCTGCAATATACGACTGCACACGAGTATGGTATTTTTCCGCAAATTCCGGTTCATCATAGGCCGATGCATTCTCAACGCCACTGACGATTTTTAAGGTAAACTGCAAAACCAGCGTATCCTGGTCAACACCCAAAGCACAGGAGTCTACGGTCTGCGGATTCGGGTTCTTCATTTTCGCCTCGAGGTCTTTATCTTTCAGGTAGTTCGAAATCGTTCCGCGAACGGTTTTTTCGGATAAATGCAGATAACTGGCTGGCTCAGTGTCGTAGCGTTTTTCCCACGTTGTGCCGCTCATATAACCGTCAGACGGTGCAATTTTCCGCTCAAATGCCAATACTTTCGGATAGTTGATACTTGCTGCTTTCTTTGCCATAATTACTCGTTCTCCTTTTCCTGCTGATTGACGCAAACATACAGTCCTTGTTCTTCGTTATATTGATACCGCCAAATCATATTTTGAATGGATCCGCAGCGGTATGGTAAGACGAACTCGCCTAACGTCAAAACCGGCTCAACAAAATGATGATCATACTTAGTAGAGCGTTGATTCCGCACGGCTAAACTGCCGGACAAATCACGGAATCCTACCGCGAGCGGCACGATCCATCCATTTTGGTTACGATGATGTTTCCAATGTTTATCGTCGGATTCAGATAAACTGCTTGCAACCTGCAACCGGTAAAGCAGCCGATCCAATGCATCACGGTCATCTGCATCGCTTTCCTGCTTCATCAAATCCCTACGCTCAATGATGATATATCCCGGCATCAATCGACGCATAAGGTCCCGTTTTGTTTTTTCTTCATCGTCCGGATACCATGATGTGATATCTCCGAATCCGAATGCTGTGCCGCCTGCTACTTTCATGCGCATCAACTGATCGGATAAGCACATTTCTACGGTATTATCGATATCCCGATTTAGGTTTTCACACGCGATAAGAAGGGACACTTGCAGGTTGCAACGCCCCTCCTCAATAAATGATGAACGTGTCCCTTTTTCTGTCAGAGGATTCCCCGTCCCCATCATGGAAAGCGAGAATTCATGCTTGCTGATCTGCTGATACTGTTTATGACATACAACGGCAACACCTGTGAATTTTAACGACTCCAGTCCTTGTTTTTCGTTCAAGCTTCGTTGCATGGCATGAACGGCTCCCAGCCATGCCGTCATTGCCGGAAAACCGATCGTATAGGCACTTCCGGATGAGTTCACATCCTGAAGACGCAAGTTTGAGATTAACAAATATGTTTCCAAGATTTCACCTCCTCAGCGCGACATAACCAATGCGTGGCGAAATGCTTTTTTCCATTTTTTGAGCTTCGTATCGTCAAGAAGAACTTTTTTCGCTTCTTTCTGGATACTCCATTCATATGCACGCATCATCCAATGGGCTGCATCATCGACAATCTTGTCAATTTCCTCGTTTAACAAATCCTCGTCCCGATATTGTGCATCCAGCCAATGTTTTTGTTCCACGGGCAATTGACATTCACTTTCCTCGGTCCATCCCGGATTTTGCATCTGCAGAACAGCCGCCTGATCTAAAATCCGGTCTATGATAAACACCTCGACATGATGCATCGCATTTTCGATATGGTAATCGTGATAACTCATAGCCATAAAGGTGTTGATTTGTTGAAAGCTTTCCTGAAAGTATCGCTTTTGTAAACTATTCCGAAAAAAGTCATGTTTAGGAAGGGAAGACGCCTGTACATGTGGTGGAAAAGATGGTAACAAAACGTAACTGCCGTGGTTTTCATTATTGAGCACGCTGACATTCTGCGGCTTTGTCCCCCCGATTTGCGTCATGACAAGGTTCGGATAGCTGACATACGATTCGCCGTAATGCTCGGAGTCTTTCTTTCTTGCCTGACGGCGCTGTTGACTTGCCTGATCGGTTCTTCTCTTTATTTCAGTCAAAACGATCGACGAGGGAACGACAGTCAAAAGATGATAGGTTTCATCGATCGGAAAATAAACCTGTTTCAACCGGTTATCGGTCATACTCGGTTTATGGGCAACCTGTACTTCCAGTAACTGATCCCGAACATCGTCGTAGTCTACTCCCAATCCCGAAAACTCATCACGTAAAGCAGGATCATCTTCTTTTAAATGCTCATATAAAATACGATGATCTTCCAACGGCAAAAGCAATAATTTCGCAACCGGCATATAAGCCGCAGTACTTACCATCGCATCCATAGCAGTACTCCGTATTGAGTCAGTCCCTACGTAATCACTGCCTGTTTTCTCGCCGACAACAGACTGAAAAACGATATCCGAACCGGATGACGGATGCGTGAATTTACCGACATTCGTAGCAAATACACACTTGCCGGCATTTTTTATTGTCCCTGATAACCATTCTGCCGGCTCTTTTTTCTTTTGTTCCGCATTTGCTAAAATATAGTCCCGTAAAATTCCCATATGACAACTCCTTTCTATTTTTCATATTACTATTCTAAAGGTTTTATATTCGTATGTCAATAAAAAGAAACTATTCTAAAATAGTTTCTTTTTATTGAGCAAAGATCTGCCACCTATTCGGTGGTTAAATACATATATCTATACTAAATTTCTAAGCCGCCTGTGCGGCGGTACTAATTCAGTACACTGCTATTCAAAGTGTTATCTTCATCCTCAGTATACTACATAATCCGGTAACAAGGATAGAGTGCAAGAAAATCATTCATCCTGACTTTACTTTCTTGTAATTTCGTACAATCCGAACTGATCGGAATACCGAAATCGCTTGTCAGCGGTTTCCGAAAGATAAAAAGGAAACGAAATCTCTCCATACTTATGGCTAAACCGTTCAACGGTCTTGTCATCAATTTCCGAAATCCCTTTTTCTCCGATAAGTTCCGTTAACGCCTCTGCATAATCCCGATGAAGCCACAAATAGGGCGAATCCTTATCGTCTTCAACGGAAATTCGATACATTTCCTTCCGCTCAAGAAACGCACCATCCGGCATCTGCTCATAAAACGTCAACGTATCATCTTTCGGGCAGACGAAAAGTTTTTTATCCTCATTGCCGGAACGAAACGGGTGCAACTGTTGCATGCAACCGGTCATCCACCAGGATTCGTTCAGCCAACCGGGAAGTCCGGCCGGTCCGTGGATATCCATATTTCGAAAATCTTCCATGACCTTGTGCTCGAGATCAGACAATCTTCGATCCGGATGCAAATCGTTTGGCTTACGGATTCGCGGACGCGCATCGATTCCGGCCGACAAGCTGTCTTCGTCGACCAGTTCTTTCAAGTCATGCGTGATCAGGCGATAACGTCGGCCGTCTTCGAAGCCCGGCCAGAAAAATGCCGCTTTTGATTTCCCTATAATACCTTTTAAATTGTATTCAAGGATCGCGACATTCGTATGATCGATATCTAGCGCCAACGGACGATGACGCCGAATTCTACCGGCAAGCTGAATAAATGACCGATAAGATGACGGTTCCACAACCGCCCAATCGAAATCGTGATCCCTGCCGACTTCCTCGACCGGACTGACAACAGCGATAAATATAACATTTTTCCCTGCCGCCCGGTCAATATGACGGCGCATAATTTCATCTTGAACGGTGTGTTCTTCCGGCGGTTCCCCTTTCCGTTTCAAAACCCGATCGAGGTATCGCTCCTGTTTATGACGCATCAGCAATACTTCCCTGCTGTGATACATCATGATGCGGGGTTCATATTCTTCAGGCCATGGCGCAGACAGCAGGAACTTGGCAACGTCAACACAAGGTGTAATGTTGGCTATCCTTACCATTCCGATAGAAACCAGTTTTCCGGATGCTTTGTCAACAAAATGATTTAGATCATGCATCCGTACAACAGCATCCATAATCTTTTGTTCCCATAGCTGCTGCGGTTCTTCTTTATTTTCTTCTGGATTCCAATGTATAATTTCTGCTTTTCGTTGTACAATTTGACGCGTCAACTGCTCACAGCGTTTGTTAATAAAGCGATCATGCGCCAAGATGTAAGCTTGCATCAAAGTCCCGGCATCAACATCTGATGACGGTTCAATCTGCGTTTTAAATTCATCGCACCACGCACAGGCAAGGGATCGCTTCGTCGCAAAAAAGCTCTGATAACACTTCCATCCGGACTGATATGCCATATAGAATCCCAAAGCCAAGTCTGGTGGAATCGTTGCGGATGAAAGAATGACGTTACGCCCCATCATACCGGCAAGATGAACCAGTCGAGCAATAGCGTGCAAATCCGTGATCGAAAAATCGTCGATCTCGTCAATAACAAGATCTGATGACATCATGCGGAGGAACGGCAACATATACCGTCCGCCGCGTGTTGCTTCCACAGCCGGCATCATATGATCGATAGTCGTTACAAGTACAGGTTTATACAGGAGTGCCTTATTTTTCGCCGATTGACTGCCGTTTAGAATAATATCGAGAAATGTATCGTTCTTATCCGGCGTATACCAGACATCATCATCGAAGATATTTTCCCTGTCTTCTTCGTCCAAATCATGCAATTCCTGTACTGCCGCCGACCCGATAATTACGGCCAGTTCATCTTGACCGAGCTTGATTCGATTTCGGTACTCATCACCGGTCTGCAACGTCAATGATCGTAACCCCAGCGCAAGCGTATAACGCAGAGATTGACCGTCACCCGCTACTGCCTGCATAATCTTCGCGTTGGCAAATGTCTTGCCGCATCCGGTACTTGCCATATTGACTATAAACCAGCCCGGATTTTGCTGTCCGTGACGATCCAATCGTTCGCGGTAATCTTTGATCATACGAACGGCTTTATCCTGCCACTCGAATGGTTTAGGGCTCCTATGCTTTAAAGAGCGAATATCCTGCGCGCGATCCATTTGTTTTGCCAATCGCGGCAACTGACGCAATATCTTTACCGCATGACGGCGAACCCGAAGCAGGTGCTCATCCAGCTTTTGTTTCAAGGCTTTTCTCTTGCGATCGGTATTCGCAAATACTTGGCAGTTGCCTTCCCATTTTTGCTCCGCATCCTGATTGGAAACATAGTAATCTGCCAACATCAGGCTGATCCGACAGCCGGACAGAAAGGCACGTCCGCCCTGACCTTTTAATACCCGAACTGCATTTTCTTTCTGTGCCGATAATTCCCGTGACCACACGGATACCTGCTCACGCCAAGCCTTGACGTCAGATAAAAGGCCGTATTGAAATGACACATTGCTCTCCGCATCATCCTGTTTGATATATCCCCAGGAAGCGTCAATGACGGTCAGTATATCCTGATACGTTAGTTTTTCCGTATCCCATCCCGTTTTCTGATCCATCGGAAATCTTGGGAGTCGGTGATGGGATAAAATCAGCCAACAAATTACGGTTGCTAATATCGGCAACGGATGTAATTTTTTATTCAACTGCTTTTGCACAACCGATATAATTTGATCCTCGGGAAATTCCCCGGTTTCCAGCATCTCCAACCAGCCGTCATCGTCATTCGGATTCCCGGAAATGTCAACGAGTGCCTGCAAAATTTGACACGAAATCCATTCATGTCGGTAGATATCTTTATCTTTACCGTTTGTCCGGAGCATCCGTTGGAAATCATCATTTGCTTTGCCGATATCGTGAAATAACGCTGCTACAGACGTAACAGCTTTCATTGCCGGCATCATCTGCCAATTATTTTCCCAATCCTGATGCATCGTATCTTTCGATGTCGTATTGATGGGAACCTCGCCGACCTCGTTAAAGCGCCCTCTTGCTCCTACAATCCAAAGAAGTTCGTCTCTGTGTCTGGAACGCAGCCAGTGACAGGCAACTGCCATATTTTTCGTCGCATGCTGTTTTAAGATTGCCTTGACGGTCTGCAAGCCCTCTGCGGTAATCACGGTACGCCACGTATCGGTTCCGATACGATTGGCAAAAGAGTCCAGAATTCGACGGACTGTCAGTTTTGCCTTTTTGTCACTCTGGCTGACAAATATGACCATCATACGGAACCACCGCCGATCCATTGCCTGCTCTGCGTTTTTACCGTATTCAACATAAATTCCAGTGCCTTATGATCCGTAAATTTATTGATACAGCATTCACGGTATTCCTGTTCCGTCATCCCCTGACCGGCACAAATAAACGAATACGGCAAAATAATCGCATCTTTGATCAGATCAGCTACGTCAAACACCAAGGCTCCGCGTCTCGTTTTCCCGTGCATCAGGGCAAAAGCATGCGGAATTCCCAATACCCACAATGCTTCCGCCGCTAATCCGTAAGCAAGATAATTCCCGTGATTCAACAATCGATTCGGGTCCTCGAACATAACATCTTTAGCGTCATTATCACGTACAAATCCGTTGAAGTCTGTCCTTTCCGCGGCGTATTTGTATAACTGCTTTGCAAATGTCGCCTCTGCTCCTAAGAGTTCCTGAATTGTATTCACCGATTTGATCCGTTTACGGAAGTTTTTCAACGCACGCTCGATTTCCGGATCATCAACATAAAATTCCGCATCACTCAGATCCCGATCATTCTCCCAAACTTTCTCCAAATAATTGCACCGGGATAATTGGAAATTCTTAGCAGCTTCCAGACGTTTACGCTCATCGAACCAAAATGACATCCACCCTTGCACAAATTCCGTCGGACGATATTCGTTCTGCGGGCTGACCCATTCGATATCCGTTCCCGAAAATAACGGCGTACTGCCGTTGCCGCAAAATCCAAGCATAACACCGGCACCGGCAAGCATACGAACCGCCGCATGTGTAATGGAAGTGCCGATTCCCAATAACAGGACCGTCGTATTTGCCACAGGTATATTCCAATATTTATTGACATCCTTTTCCGGTGTCAAATAAACGACACGGCCGTCTTTGACATTAATCCGGCATTTTTCCAAATAATACAGGTTTGCCCGCTTCGAATATAATATTGCTTTCAATTCGGAACCCTGTAAATTTTTCATCCTCCTGTCCATGTTTGACACGCTCCCGCTTTTTATGTAATGTTAGTGAATTTTCTCAACCGATGTTATGTTTATTATACCATTTCTATGCTATATCTGACATCAATACAGTATTTTCATCGTGACCGTCAAGAATAGATTTAGAGTAAACATCCGTAATTTATCTACTTTTACGGATATTTACTTCAATCCTAATGACGAGCAGGCAAACAAAAAACGAACCTCCCACTCGAGAGGTTCGTTTACCTTTATGTCATTTCTTTTTATTATCCGCCAAGTTCTGCAGCGCCTCACGATCTTTGATGCGGATGCAGCCGCGTCCGGTTTCGACCCAGCCTTCCTGGTGGAAATATTTGACGAGGCGGCTGACGACTTCGCGGGCGGTGCCCATGTAGCGGGCGATTTGTTCGTGCGTCAGGCGGATGGTGTCGGTCTGCTCGGCCTCGGATTCCTCGATGAGGAAGATCGCGAGGCGGCGATCGGCGGAAAGGAAGAGGATTTGCTGGAGTTTCCAGAGCATTTCCGAGAGGCGCAGAGAGGCCATTTCGTAGCCGAAGCAACGGGCGTAGATGTTCTGCGCGGCGAGTTTGCGGAATGCGGCGGCGTCCATGAGCAGGACTTCCGTGTCCTCCTCGGCGTCAATGTAGACGTCAAACGTCACGGACTGGAGCGCGCACGACGCGGAGAGGATGCCGATGTCATCGGGGAACAGCCGGTAAAGTGTGACGTCGCGCCCGTCTTCGGAGAGCGTGTAGACGCGGAGCTGTCCTTTTTTGACGAGCAGAACGCCGATGCAGTCAAAGGGTCCTTCGTGGACGTGTTCGCCCTTTTCGTAGTGAACGGTATCCGTGTGCCGGTTGACGAGGTCTTTTTCCTCGTCGCTGAGATGTTTCCAAAAGTTAAAATGACGGATAAAGAGATCCGTGGCTGTCTGTGTTTTCGGCATAATCCGGGGCTTGCCGCTATGCGGCAGAAACCCGCGTCACCTCCTCCGATATTTGCTGAAGTTGTTGACGTGCGGTTATTGTTTCGACTGGCGCAGGAAACGCACGGCCGAAAGTCCCGCCTCTGCGCCTTCATAAGCGGCTTTGACGACCTGGAGGAGTCCTCCCGTACAGTCGCCGGCGGCGAAAAGCCCCGGTACGTTCGTTGCCATGTGTTCGTCAACGGCGATGTTGTTTCCCTTCGTGAGCGCGCCGATTTTCCGCGCGAGGTCTGTGCTCCCGGCTGTTCCGATCGCGAGGAACACGCCGTCCATCGGCATCGTTTTGCCGTCTTCAAAGCGTACACCCGTGACTTTTTTCTCCCCTTCGACTGCCGCAAGTTTCCTCGTGTCAACGTGAATCCCCTCCGGGACGTTTGCGGGCGGCTTTTGACCGTTCGTGAGAAGTGTCACCGATGCGGTCGGCGGTTCGAGGATTTTCGCTTCGTGGAGTGCGTACGCGCCTGCGCCGATGACAGCCGTTTGACGTCCGCGGTAGAAAAATGCGTCACAGATCGCGCAATAGCTGACACCCCGTCCCTCGAGCTCGCGAATCCCCGGCAGGTTGAGACTTTGACGCGAGGCGCCCAACGCGAGGACGACGGCCTTTGACGTGTACGTTCCCTTGCGTCCTTCGACGGTAAATCCGCCCGCCTCGCCGAATCCGAGTCCCGTCACTTCGTCGGGACAGATATCCGCGCCGAGTCGACGTGCCTGCTCGATCCCGCGGCGCTCGAGTTCGGGTCCCGTCACGGGTTCTTCGAGTCCGTAATAGTTTTCGATGAGCGGCGTTTTCGTGAGTGCCCCGCCGCCTTTGCCGATGACGCGGACGGAAAATCCGCCCCGCAGCGCGTAAACCGCGGCGGAAATGCCG
>CACXCC010000049.1 GCA_902766015.1 uncultured Veillonellaceae bacterium | reverse complement strand
TTCAACCAGGGCTACTTTTATTTTCGGTGATAGTTTTCTCTTAGACATAAAATCTCCCCATCAGCTAGACAGTTTTATTATTTCATCTGTCTACCTAATGGGGGGCATATCAAGTTGAGCGGGGCGCTTTCTATGTGCTTGTGGATAAACGCGGGGATTAATCAGCAGTGCATGCCGGAACCTTTACGTGCATAGACGAACCACGTGATGAGGATCGTGATGACCGTAAAGCCGATGAGGATGTAGAACGCCGGCGTTACAACACCGTAGTTCGTGTAAGCCCAACCGAAGATTTTCGGAATGAGGAATGCACCGTAAGCTGCGACAGCGGCCGTAAAGCCCGTGACGAGCGAAGAATGGAACGGATTGTCATAGATATACGGGATCATACGGAACGAAGCGCCGTTGACAAAACCCGTCGTGAGGAAGAGCAGCAGGAATGCTGCGAAGAACATACCGAAGCTGTGAGCCTGGAGCCCGAGGATAACGACGATCGAAGCCGCGAGCATTACGAAAAGGGAAACGAGCGTGACTTTCGAGCCGCTGTCGACTTTATCGGCCAGCCAGCCGCCGATCGGGCGGACACCGGCGCCGATGAACGGTCCGAGGAATCCGGCAAGTGCAAACTGAACTTCCGGGAATTCTTTACCCATGAGAAGACCGAATGCAGCGGAATAACCGATGAAAGAACCGAAGCCGCAGGTATAAATCCAGCTCATGAGCCAGGTGTGTTTGTTGCCGAAAATCGAGAACATGCTCTTCGGGCTCTGTTTCGGAAGCGGAAGGTTATCCATGAACTTCCAGATGAGAAGGAGCGTCAGAGCCGTCGGGACAGCCCAGAAATAGCAGACGTTCTGCAGATAAATCGTGCCGTTTGCCGTTTCAACGCCCGGTCCGAAGAATGCGGAGAGGTTCCAGCCGAGAAGCAGCGGAGCCGTCAGATAAATGAGGGAAACACCGAGGTTGCCGACGCCGGCATTAATGCCGAGTGCAAGACCTTTGTTCTTCTTCGGGAAGAAGAAGCCGATGTTCGCCATGGATGCGGCGAAGTTTGCGCCCGCGATACCGATGAACGATACGAGCAGGACAAACGTGTCATACGACGTTGACGTATCCTGAAGTGCGTTGCCGAGGCCGATAATCGGGAACAGCAGAAGAGCCGTGGAGAACAGCGTCGAATTGCGGCCGCCCATCAGACCCGGGAGGTACGTGTAGAACAGACGACCCGTTGCGCCGACGAGACCCGGCAGAGCCGCCAGCGTAAAGATCTGGTCCTCCGAGAAGTTAAAACCGACGAGCTTCAACTTTGCGGCGATCGTAGCCCAGAGCATCCAGACAACGAAGGAAAGGACAAGTGCCCAAGTGGAGGTGTACAGGTTCTGCTTTGCAATGCGTTCACCGTACGTTTTCCAGAACACTTCGTTTTCCGGCTGCCAATGAGCCAGGATTTCCTTGCGGGACGGGTTTGGCCCGAGCTCCTCAAGAATGGTTTTGTTTGCCATGTGTGCATCTCCTATCCATTGATATAATTGATAATACCTTGTCGTGTATTGATTTAAGTATAAACGAAAAGAAGTTCAGTGTAAGTAATAAAAATCACACGACAGTGAAAAAGGTCACAGTTTTTTAGAGTGTTTTTGTGAGTTAACATACAAAATAAAAAATTCAGTGACTTTTGTCATAGGCCGAATCGTCGAAATACGATAAACTGGTATAAAATAGGAGGGATGCGCAAGTGAGCAATCTGTTTCAGAAATTTAAGTATCTTGTCCCGAAGGAACGCTCCTCGACCGGCCATCAGGAACTGCACGAGGGCGGACGCGATTGGGAGAAAAACTATCGTGACCGCTGGTCCTTCGACAAGTGTGTGCATTCGACGCACGGCGTCAACTGCACCGGTTCCTGCAGCTGGAACATTTACGTCAAAAACGGACTCGTAGCTTGGGAAAACCAGATCCATGACTATCCGGAAACCAGCCCGAATATGCCGGACTTCGAGCCCCGCGGATGCCCCCGCGGCGCTTCGTTCTCGTGGTATCTCTACAGTCCGCATCGGATTCGTTATCCGTATCTGCGCGGCGAGCTCGCCGAACTTTGGCGCGCGGCACGCAAGGATCCGGCCAACAAAACGGTTTATGATGCTTGGAAGAGCATTGCCAGTGACCCGGCCAAGAAGAAAAAGTACAAACAGGCTCGCGGTATGGGCGGCTTTGTCCGTTCGACGTGGGAAGAAGCGTCGGAAATTGTCGCTGCATCGGTTCTGTATACGGCTTATACGTACGGACCGGACCGCAACTTCGGTTTCTCCGTTATCCCGGCGAAATCGATGTTGTCGTATGCAGCAGGTATCCGTTTCATGAACCTTACGGGCGGTGCAGGCCTGTCGTTCTACGACTGGTATGCGGATCTTCCGCCGGCGAGCCCGCAGGTTTGGGGTGATCAGACGGACGTACCGGAATCGTCCGACTGGTACAATGCCGATTATATCATTACGTGGGGTTCGAATGTCCCGGTTACGCGTACGCCGGATGCACATTTCCTCACGGAAGTACGTTATAAAGGTACGAAAGTCGTTTCGATCGCACCGGATTATGCCGAATCGACGACGGTTGCCGATACCTGGATTTGTCCGAAAGTCGGCAGTGACGCTGCGCTTGCCATGGCAATGGGTCACGTCATTCTGACGGAATACTATCAGAAAAAGACGACGCCGTTCTTCGAGAACTATGTGCGTCAGTTTACGGATTTCCCGTTCCTTGTCCGCCTTGACAAACAGGAAGACGGCAATTACAAATCCGGTCGTTTCCTCAATGCGAAAGACATGGGACGTACGGAAGAAAAACACGCCGAGTTCAAACATTATGTCATGCAGGCAGACGGAAGCCTTGTCATCCCGAACGGCACGATGGGTGACCGTTACGACCGCACGAACAAATGGAACCTGCGCGAAGAAAACAGTGACACGGGCGAGGCGATCAAGCCGGTTTTGTCTGTCATTGATCACAAAGACGAAGTTGTCACGATTGAACTGCCGTATTTCGGCAACGATCGCGAAGACCGCATTCTGAAACGCAATGTTCCGGCCATGAAAGTCGAAACGGCTGAAGGTTCGGTTCTCGTCACGTCGGTTTATGACCTGACGCTTGCGAACTATGCCGTTGACCGCGGCCTCGGCGGTGAAGCTGCGGCATCGTATGAAGACAACATTCCGTATACGCCGTTCTGGCAGGAACAGTATACGGGTGTCAAACCGGAAGTTGTCATTCATACAGCTCGTGAATTCGCAGACAATGCTATTAAGACGAACGGCAAAACGATGGTTATCATGGGCGCCGGCATCAACCACTGGTTCCATGCTGACGTCATTTACCGTACGATCCTCAACCTCCTGATGTTTACGGGTTGCGAAGGCCGTAACGGCGGCGGCTGGGCTCACTATGTCGGCCAGGAAAAACTTCGTCCGGCTGAAGGTTGGGCTGCTCTCATGACGGGCGCTGACTG
Organism: uncultured Veillonellaceae bacterium; assembly: GCA_902766015.1. Lineage (GTDB taxonomy): Bacteria > Bacillota > Negativicutes > Selenomonadales > Selenomonadaceae > RUG11126. The sequence goes on along the minus strand of CACXCC010000049.1, from coordinate 5,256 downwards.
GAAAAAACCGCCGCGTCTGCAGAACAGTACGTCGTTCTACTATTTCGCAACGGATCAGTGGCGCAGTGACGAAATCGACGAAGCTGACATCACGGCTCCGGGCGAAAAACCGCTGTATCGTCATCCGGGCGATTACAACGTCCTCGCTGCACGTCTCGGCTGGCTGCCGAGTTATCCGACGTTCAACAAAGGCGGACAACAGCTCCATGATGAAGCAAAAGCTGCCGGCATGGATGTCAAATCGTATATTGTCAAGTCCCTCAAGGATAAGAGCCTGCAGTTCAGCGTCGAGGATCCGGATAATCCGGTTAACTTCCCGCGCAACCTGTTCGTATGGCGTAATAACGTCATCGGTTCCTCCTCGAAGGGCCATGAATTCTATCTGAAATATCTCCTCGGCACGAAGAACGGTCTTTTCGCTGAAGAAGAGTGCCCGAACCGTCCGGAAGAAATCAAATGGCGTGAAGACGCCGAACTCAAGCAGCCGGGCGGCGCATGCGAAGGTAAACTTGACCTGCTCATCGACCTCGATTTCCGTATGGCAAGTACGGCGCTCTATTCTGACGTTGTTCTGCCGACGGCTACGTGGTACGAAAAAGACGACCTGTCCTCGACGGATATGCATCCGTTCGTTCATCCGTTCCAGGCAGCGGTTGACCCGCTCTGGGAGGCTCGTACGGACTGGGATATCTTCCGCACGCTCGCCAAAGCCGTTTCGGATGTAGCGAAAGAAGCAAAACTGCCGGTTTATCATGACGTTCAGGCTATGCCGGTTCAGCATGACTCCGAAGGTGAAGTTTCGCAGCCGTGCGGTGAAGTCAAAGACTGGAGCAAAGGTCAGTGCGAACCGATTCCGGGCAAAACGATGCCGGGTCTTGTACCGACGGAAATTGACTACACGAAGATCTACGAGAAATGGATCGCAGTCGGTCCGGGCGTTGAAAGCAAAATGGCCAGCAAGGGCTTTGCTTGGGACAGCTCCGAACAGTATAAGGAAATCGGCGATCGCAACGGTCGTATCGAGAATAAAGATTACATCTCCTACGGACGTCCGTCCATCTACACGGCAAAACAGGCCTGCGATGCCGTTATGGGACTTTCGACGACGACAAACGGCAAAGTAGCCGTCAAAGCCTGGAAAGCTCTCGAAGGCAAGACCGGTCTGTCGAACCTTACGGCACTTGCCAAGGATCGTGAGAGTGAACGCTTTACGTTCGAAATGGTTGCAACCCAGCCGCGTGAGACGATCACGTCACCGACGTTTACGGGCAGCAATCAGGGACGCCGTTATACGCCGTTCTCGACAAGCCTCGAAGAAAAGATTCCGTTCCGTACGGTTACGGGACGTCAGTCCTTCTACGTCGATCACGAACTGATGAAGGAAGCCGGAGAACAGCAGGCAACGTATCGTCCGATCCTCGATTATCGTCCGATCAAGAAACAGCTCGGCGGTCAGAAAGAGATCACGCTGAAATATTTGACGCCGCATAACAAATGGAGCACGCACTCCATGTACTTTGACAGTCAGCAGATGCTCACACTGTTCCGCGGCGGTCAGACGGTCTGGATCAGCGAAAAAGACGCTGCGGAAATCGGTGTTCGCGATAACGATTGGGTTGAACTTTACAACCATAACGGCGTTGTTGCATCGCGTGTTGCCGTTACCCCGCGTTTGCCGCGCGGCGTTGTCTTTATGCACCATGCACAGGATCGTCATATCAATGTTCCGGGGTCCAAGATTTCGGGTACGCGTACCGGTACGCACAATACGCCGACGCGTATTCATATGAAACCGACCCATATGATCGGCGGTTATGGTCAGCTGTCGTATGGCTTCAACTATTACGGTCCGACCGGCAACCAGCGCGATATGTACGTTGTTTGCCGCAAGATGCAGGAGGTAGATTGGCTTGAAGATTAAAGCTCAGATTTCGATGGTCCTGAACCTTGACAAGTGTATCGGCTGCCATACCTGCTCCATCACTTGCAAAAACGTCTGGACCAACCGCCCCGGTGCGGAATATATGTACTTCAACAACGTCGAGACGAAACCGGGTATCGGCTATCCGAAACGTTGGGAAGATCAGGAGAAATGGAAAGGCGGCTGGGAACTTAAAAACGGTCAGCTCAGCCTGCGTACGGGTTCGAAACCGGAACGTCTCCTGAAACTCTTTTATCATCCGCAGCAGCCGGAAATCCATGATTATTATGAACCGTGGACGTATGACTACGAAACGCTCATCAATTCCAAGCGCCGTAACCATCAGCCGGTAGCGCGTCCGCGTTCCCTGATCACGGAAAAACGCATGGAAATCAAATGGGGCCCGAACTGGGAGGATGACCTCGCTGACGGCGAAACAGCTCGTCAGGACGTCAACTTTGACAAAATGGGCCATGACATCACGATGGAATTCCATGATCTGTTCATGAAATATCTGCCGCGTCTCTGCAATCACTGCCTGAATCCGGCCTGCGTTGCTGCATGTCCTTCCGGCGCGATTTACAAACGTGACGAAGACGGTGTTGTTGTCGTTTCCCAGGATGCCTGCCGCGGTTGGCGTCATTGTGTTCCGTCCTGCCCGTATAAGAAAGTCTATTACAACTGGAAGACGAATAAAGCCGAGAAATGCATTCTCTGCTTCCCGCGTCTTGAAAACGGTTTACCGACGGTCTGCTCGGATACCTGTGTCGGACGTCTCCGTTACATGGGCGTACTGCTCTATGACATGGATAAAGTCAAAGCAGCCGCATCGACGGAAAATCCGCAGGATATCTACGCGAGCGTACTTGACATTCTCTGCGATCCGAATGACCCGGCTGTTATCGAACAGGCGAAGAAAGACGGTATTGCGACGAACTGGATCAAAGCCGCTCAGAACTCGCCGGTTTATCAGATTATCAAACAGTGGAAAGTGGCTCTGCCGCTCCATGCAGAATATCGTACGCTGCCGATGATCTGGTACATTCCGCCTCTTTCCCCGATCACGAGCCGCGTCGAAGCTGACGTTTATCTGCCGGATGCAGCCGAAATGCGTATTCCGGTCGCTTATCTCGCACAGCTCTTCGCAGCCGGCAATGACAAAGTCATCCTGAATGTCCTGCAGCGTCTGCTTGACATGAGACTTGCAATGCGCTGTAAAGAAACGGGTGATCCGTTGCCGGAACGCCTCGAATATGACGCTGACACGTACGATAAGATGTATCGTCTCCTCGGCATTGCCAAGTATAAAGATCGTTTCAACATCCCGAAAGGCGTCACTGCTACATCCCATGAAGACATGCACGATCAGCAGGGACTCACCGGCTATACGTGCCCGGGAGGTGTATAAGCATGGTCGATTTGCAGAAACGGGAGCCGTACAGCCGTGTACTGTCGCTCACGGCTTACCTGCTCGGCTATCCCGATAAAGACTGGTGGGAAGGTCTCGACGAAGTGCGTTCCCTTGCCGCAGAGCTGCAGCCGCGTCAGGCTTCGCAGGTTTTGACGGATTTTGTCGATTACGTCAAGGAACTGGGGCAGAAAGAGTACGAAGAACTCTATGTGCGCACGTTCGATTTTTCCCAGAACACGAACCTCTATCTGACCATGCATGACCGCACCGATTTCGGCAAGCAGTCCAATGAAATGCTGCGTTACAAGGAAATGTTCCTGCAGAACGGTTTTGACCTCGAAAAGGAACTGCCGGATTATTTGCCGGCCATCCTCGAACTTGCAGCAGCCGTACCGAAAAAAGAGTCCGGCAGAATCCTGAACTTTGCAAAGGGAAAAGTGGAACTGCTTCGGAGCCGCATGATCGAGGCAAAACTCGCTTATGCGTTCCTGCTCGATGTTGTACTCACTGAAACTGCAGGCCTGGAGGTGGCGTCATGAATGAATTCCTGTACGGCGTACTGCCGTATATCGCGCTGACGATTTTCGTCGGCGGTACAATCGTGCGCTACACAGTATCTGAGCGCAACTGGACGACAAAGTCCAGTGAGTTTCTTTCGAAAGGTGACCTGAAATGGGCAAACCCGATTTTCCATCTCGGTCTCCTGATGGCTTTCGGCGGTCATGTTATCGGCGTTCTCGTTCCGAAGTACATGACGGAAGCAGCCGGCGTCAATGAGCATCTCTATCACATGATCGCTCTCGGCGGCGGTATTCCGGCCGGCATCCTGTTCCTCGGCGGTTTCCTGCTGCTGATGAAACGTCGCTTTGCCGGTTCCGATCTCATGAAAGTCAACACGAGCGGCACAGACCGCATCCTGTATCTCGTGCTGTTCCTGACGATCATCACGGGCTGCATGGGCACGCTGCACATCGGCGGCGATTTCACGGGCTTCAACTATCGTGATACGATCTCCCCGTGGTTCCGTTCGCTTCTCATGCTGCAGCCGGATATCAGCACGATGGAATCGCTTCCGTTTATCTTCCGCTGCCATATGCTCATGTGGATGATTCTCGCGATCCTGTTCCCGTTCACGCGTCTGGTACACTGCCTGAGCTTCCCGTTTGAGTATCTCTGCCGCAGCCATATCATTTATCGCAAAAAATAAGCATTCCCCGCTTATAAGAAAAGCCTTCCCGATTCGTCGGGGAGGCTTTTTGTATGAGAAAACGTGCGGGATGTAGGCGGCAACGTATTTTTGACATGAAAAAACCCCGCTTAGAGCGGGGCTTTTGCTTTGTTATTTATCGGTTTTATCCGGCTCGGATTTTTCTTCGGCGTCGTCTTTCGGCGGCGTCATCGTGAGCAGGATCTTGTCGATGCGGGCGCGGTCCATATCAACGATCTCAAAGGTGAAGTCATTCCAGTGACACGTTTCGCCTTCCTTTGGGATGTAGCCGAAATAGGAGGTGAGGAATCCGCCCATCGTTTGATACTGATCGTGATCTTCGTCCGGCAGTTCCTCGATGTCAAATTTTTCCTTGAAGTCGTCGATCGGATAGAGGCCGTCGACATACCAGGAATAGTCATCGCGTTTCGTGATCTGGACGGGATCCGGTTCGACGTTCGAGAGGGAATCGCCGACGATTTCGGCGAGGATGTCCGCGAGCGTGATGAAACCGACAACACCGCCGTATTCGTCGAGGACGATGGCTTCGTGGATGCCCGATGTACGGAACTTGTCGAGTACGCGGAACGTTTCCATCGAGCGCGGTACGAACATCGGCTTGCGGATGAAGTGGTTGAGGTCAAGCGGTTTCTGGGCGATGGCGGCATTCAGGAGGTCTTTCGCGTAGAGAACGCCGCAGAAATCATCGAGGCTGTC
>CACXCC010000048.1 GCA_902766015.1 uncultured Veillonellaceae bacterium | reverse complement strand
CTTCCTGAGAGCCTTCGCCTCAATCTGGCGGATGCGCTCGCGCGTGACGCCGAAGTTTTGTCCGACTTCTTCGAGCGTGCGGGCACGTCCGTCATCGAGTCCGAAACGCAGGCGCAGGACTTTTTCCTCGCGCGGCGTGAGTGTGTCAAGGACTTCTTCGAGCTGCTCTTTGAGGAGCATGAACGAGGCGGCGTCAGCCGGAGCCGGCGCATCCTGATCCTCGATGAAGTCGCCGAGATGCGAATCTTCCTCTTCGCCGATCGGCGTTTCGAGCGAAACCGGTTCCTGCGCGATCTTCATGATCTCGCGGACGCGGTCGACGCTGATTTCCATCTCCTTGGCGATTTCTTCCGGGGTCGGTTCGCGGCCGAGTTTCTGGAGCAGCTGACGCGAAACGCGGATGAGTTTATTGATCGTCTCGACCATATGGACCGGGATTCGGATCGTACGCGCCTGATCCGCGATGGCGCGCGTGATCGCCTGACGGATCCACCACGTTGCATAGGTACTGAATTTATAACCTTTGCTGTAGTCGAATTTCTCGACGGCTTTGATAAGTCCGAGGTTGCCCTCCTGAATGAGATCGAGGAAGAGCATGCCGCGTCCGACATAACGTTTTGCGATACTGACGACGAGGCGGAGATTGGCTTCGGCGAGCCGTTTCTGGGCTTCTTCGTCGCCCTGTTCCATACGTTTGGCGAGTGCGACTTCTTCGTCAGCCGTCAGCAGAGGTACGCGGCCGATTTCTTTGAGGTACATGCGTACCGGGTCATCGATACTGACGCCTTCCGGCACGGAAAGGTCAATTTCGACTTCCTCTTCATCTTTGCCGTCCGGTTCTTCTTCCGGGGCTTCGGTGTTCGAGTCATCGACGATTTCAATGCCCTTTTTGTTGAATATATCGTACATATCGTCGATTTCATCGGGCGAGAGATCCTGTTTCTGCAGCGCTTCGATGAGTTCGCCGTAGGTCAGCGTCCCGCCGTTCTGTTTCCCCTCTTTTAACAGTCCCTGCAGAATTTCAGCGCTGGATTTCGACGCTTCCTGCGTTTCCGGGGCTTTCGTTTCCGGTGCTTTCGCGCCTTTGCGCTTCGTTTTTGCTTCAGCCATTCAGCATCCTCCTTTCGTCATTTCTTGATGTTCCGCATATATACACAAATTACATTCCATCCGTTTCATATTCAAACCCTTTTGGCCTCATTAATTTTATTCGCCAAATCCAATTCTTTCCTTGCCCCTTCGACGTCACCGGCCTCGAGTAATGATGCCGCTTTGCTGCTGTGATAAATATACCGTGCGTTGAGGTACGCTTTTTCCAGAATGGCTAACGAATCCATATACACCCTGGTCTGGTCCTGATCATCGATGCTTTCCGCGATTGCCCGGGAAAGTTCCGCCGACGCTTCTTCGGAAAGCTTCGTCTCGATGCCGCCTTCGCGGAAGGACCGCCCTTCTTTTTGACACTGCGCGAAATACGTCAGGATTTCCCGCTGTACCGGATCGCCGATCCCCTGAAGGGGCACGCTGGCCAAGGCGTGAGCCAGCATTTCCGGATTTTGCCAAACCGTCTGAATGATGGTACGGCCGGCACGTGTCTGCGCATTTTCTTCTTTTTTCAAAATATGCCGTTGCGGTACGTCCTGACGCTGACGCATGACGGGCTCGGACGGCTCGTGATAATGACGCAGCGTTTCGGTGACGATTTCCTCGTCGACATAGAGAAGTTTTGCGAGTTTCTTTTTGTACTCACTGAGAACGGCCGTGTTGCCCCGGACTGACGCCAAAACCGGCATCATGTCCTGCATGGCCTGACGTTTCCCTGCGAGTGTGTCAACGGCAACATGACGGAGCACGTACTGCAGACGGTAATCGAGAAGCGGCTGCGCCTGTTTGACGAGTGCGCGAAACGCGTCTGCGCCGTGTTTCCGGATGTATTCGTCCGGATCTTTGCCGTCGGGAACGACAATGACGTGTACGGGAAGCTCGGTCCCGTTGACGATCGATAAAGCGCGGATCGTCGCATTCTGCCCGGCTTCGTCACTGTCGTAGCAGAAATAAATGCCTTTGGCATAACGCCGGAGCAGTCTCGCGTGATCCGGCGTAAACGCGGTCCCGAGTGACGCAACGACATTATGAATGCCTGCGTCAAATACGGAAATCGCATCCATATACCCCTCCACAACGATGGCATAGCCGGATTGTTGGATTGCTTGACGTGCCCGGTCAAGTCCGAACAACAGCTTTCGTTTGTTGAATAAAATCGTCTCCGGGGTATTGAGATATTTCGGCGTCGAGTCGTCGAGGACACGTCCGCCGAAGCCGACAACGCGTCCGCGTTCATCGGCGATCGGGATGATGACCCGGTTTCGGAACCGGTCGTATACGCTGTTTCCCTGCTTTCCGGCAAGGACAAGGCCGCTTTTCAGCAGAAGCTCCTTCGTGACACCGCGTTTTTGAAAGGCATCGGATAATTTATCCCAGGCGGCCGGAGCGAATCCGAGCTGAAATTCGTCAATCGTTGCGTCCGTAATGCCGCGTCCGGCAAAATACGTTTTACCGGGCGTGCCGAGACGTGTCATGGTCAGGCAGTTATGGTAGAAATCGCGCGCCATCGTGTTGACTTTGCGCAGATCCGCGATTTCGCGGTCTTCCTCGATTTCTTTCTGCGTCCGCTGACGCGCCGGAACGGGCACGCCGAGCTTTTCCGCCTGCATTTTGATCGCCTCGAAGTACGTGACGTTTTCGATGAGCGAAAGGAACTTGAACACGTCGCCGCCCGCGTGACAGCCGAAACAGTAGAAAAATCCTTTGTCCGGCACGACGGAAAACGACGGCGTTTTTTCATGGTGAAACGGACAGCATCCCCAATACCGGCTGCCTTTCCGTTTCAGCGGCACGTAGCTCTGTACGACCTGAAGGAGATCGGAACGCGAGCGAACCTGATCCACGAATTCGTCCATCCTCGTATCCCGCATGTTCGTCCCCTCACCGATCGTCAACCCTTGTCATCTGTATCATAATGCAATAGACACCTGTACTAAGTTCTCCGTCCGCGGAAAATTTCCTGCCTGCCGTCAAATTTTTCTTTTGCGGAGTGCAGCTTACGTACTTTGTACAGCCTCTATGGATTATCTTTATATAGTATTCGCTAAAAGTTGCAAATATCCTTTCTTTATCACCGCTCCGCGGCACAAAATCTTCTGTCCTCAGCGGCGGAACAGTCCGACCGGCGGCACGAACGTTTTCATGAAGAGTTCGACGGCGTAACTGTCCGTAAGGCCTGACACGTAGTCCGTGACGGTCTGGTCGCGTCCCCAGCGCTCTTCGCGTTCGATGAATTCGTGTGGCAGTTCGTCAAAATGGTTATGAAAGTATTCGTAAAGCTGATTTAGAACAAAGCCGGCCTGCTTTCTCTCGCGGGCGAGGACATCGGAATGGTAGACATGCTCGAACATGAACTGACGGAAAATGTCCATGACCTCTTTGACGTCATCGGAAGGACGGACATCGGTGAGATCGCGCGAGTTTTCGATCATATCGGACACCATGCTCGTGATCATCGCGCCTGTCGTCGTGCCGAACCGTTCGTACACGACGGGAGGAAGATCCCCGGGCTTTAAGACGCCGGCGCGCAGACTGTCATCGTAATCGTGGCAGAGATAAGCAATGCGGTCCGCCGTGCGGACGATGCGTCCCTCGAGGGTTT
>CACXCC010000047.1 GCA_902766015.1 uncultured Veillonellaceae bacterium | reverse complement strand
TCGGACAGGACAGTTTCGGGAACCGGACCTATGTCGGGAGACTCCCCGAGCCGCATAAAGTGTTCAATTATACGATCCGCGGCGTTGCGATCCGCGATGACAGTTTAAAGGAAGAATGCGATCCGCCTTTGCCGATCTATACGTTCCCGTCTGCGCTCACGAAACCGTCCGAGATTCTGCGCGAACTGCTTCGGGATACGCCGCACGACGAGGATATTCTGCGTCAGGCGCTTTTATTCCGCGAGAGCGTTTACCGCAGCATGGCGTATAAATCGGAAGTGACAGATGTAAAGACGACGGCGGCGGAAGCGATCCGTCAACACGCCGGCGTTTGTCAGGACTTTACCCATGTCTTTCTCGCACTTTGCCGCATGCGGGGCATTCCGTCGCGTTATGTGAGCGGTATCCCTGAGGGCGAGGGCGCGAGTCATGCGTGGGCGGAAGTCTGGTATCAAGGTAAATGGTACGGGATTGACGCGACGCGTAACTGCCCGGCCGACGAAACGTACCTCAAGTTCTGCACGGGACGCGATTTCAGCGACTGCCCGATCGAGCAGGGGATTTTCTGGGGTGCGGGCTATCAGAAGCAGGAAGTCTATACGACACTCAAGGAAATGCCGCCGGAAGAATGACGGCATAAAGGAAAATATGGGGCCGGTTGAAATCGTCGTTTCAGCCGGTCTTTTGTTATGGGAAAGCATGCTTTTCGGGTATGGGAATCCAAGTTGAATAAAAATTGGACGCGGATTGTCGGACAGGGCTATAATGGACGTATAGACATACCGATTTTTGCAGGAGGCGATTCGATTGGAACTGCGGGTCATTCGTTATTTTTTGGCGATTGCGAGGGAACAGGGCATCACGCGCGCGGCGGAGGTGCTTCATATCACACAGCCGACACTTTCGCGTCAGATTGCGGAGATGGAGGACGAACTCGGCGTCAAATTGTTTAACCGCGAGGGACGACGCATCCGCCTGACGGAGGAGGGGATTTTGTTCCGCCGTCGTGCGATGGAGATCATGCGACTCGTCGACAAAACGAAAGAGGAAATGCGCGAGCAGGATGAGATTATCGAAGGGACCGTCTCGATCGGTTCCGGTATATTGGGTTCCGTGCGTGTTTTGGTCGATATGATCGGGCATTTCCGCGAACGGTATCCGAATGTCCGGTTTGACATTGACACGGGCATCGCGGACCTTGTAACGGATCGCATGGATCAGGGAATTCTCGATATGGGTATTCTGCTGGAACCCGTTGACGCGGAAAAGTACGAATACGTGCGTTTTCCCCGGCGGGAACATTGGGTTGCCGTTATGACACCGGATTCGCCGCTTGCCGAAAAAGAATTCATTACGGCCGATGACCTGAAGCATGAGGAACTGATCCTGCCGATTCGGTTAAAAGTGCAGGGGGAACTGGCGACGTGGTTCGGCCGGTCGTTTTCGCAGCTTTCGTCACATTACCGGAGTAATATCAGCACGAATGCGCTGTATCTCGTACATCGTCATCTCGGCATTGCTTTGACCGTCAGCGGTTCGCAGCCGTTCATTGATTCGAACCAAATCGTCGTACGCCCGTTGCAGCCGGAACTTTCAGCCGGCGTTCTCCTTGCGTGGAAACGCGAGGTCCCGAGGAGCCGTGCGGTGTCGGTATTCATTGACTTCGTACGTGAAGCGTTGACGTTAAAATCGTCTGCCGTCTGACCGGTAAGAACAGCCCGTTCGGGAATCAATCCCGGGCGGGCTTCGTTTTATTTGCATTAATGCTCCTAAAGCATGATAATACAAAACAAACAAGTATTCGACATAATAGAACGATAATCTTATACTAAAAGCGTAAACAAAAACGACGGATTTCCATTCCAAACCGAGTCAGAAAGCGGTATTTGACAATTAAGGCAGGCGTCAAGCTTTCTAAGCAGTCACGGAAGTGCCGCAGGAGGAACTAAGACGTAACCTTGGCCACAAATCTGTTTGAGGTAATTGTAGCATCAGGGATTCCTGAAGAGAAGTTTTTTAGGTTGTAGGCAAGGCGGATTTCTTGCTTACGGAAATATTATACGAGGAGGAAATACGTATGAAAAAGTTACTGGTAATTTTGATGACCGGTCTTATGATGCTGGTTTTAGGCGGTTGCGGCTCGGACGGCGGTTCGTCGGCTTCGGCCGAAAAAGTCACGCCGGCACCGGCGTCAACGTCTTCGTCAAAGTCAGCGTCGGCGCCGTCGTCCGGTAAAGCTGCCGCAAAAGACAGCAAGACGCTCGTCGTCTATTTCTCGGCGACGGGCAATACGAAAGCACTCGCCGGTGAAGCCGCGAAAGCCCTTGACGCCGAACTCGTTGAGATTCAGCCGGAGCAGCCGTATACGCAGCAGGATCTCAACTATAACGACGAAACGACGCGCGCAACCGTCGAAATGAAAGACGAGTCGGCCCGCCCGGCGATCAAAAACAAAGTAGAAGATATGGCAAAATATGACACGGTCGTCATCGCGTATCCGATCTGGTGGGGCCAGGCACCGCGTATCATCGATACGTTCATGGAGAGCTATGATTTCGCCGGCAAGACGATCATCCCGATCTGTACGTCAGGCGGCAGCGACATCGGCACGAGTGCCGATTATCTGCACAAATTCGCGCCGAAAGCCAACTGGAAAGACGGTCAGCGTTTTGATCGCGGAACGACGGCATCCGCACTCAAGGACTGGTTTACGAGTCAGGGCGTAGGTAAATAAATCGTTTGATCCGGGAAGGGCGACGGAAAGGAGATGAATGACATGAAACGGATTGTCCTCGATGTGTTGCTGCTCATCGTGTTTCTTCTCGTACTCGACTTGAACTTGACGCGGGTGAATGTGCACGAAGTGCTGGGACTTTTCATGGCGGTGCCCGTGATCGTCCATCTCGTTTGGAACGGCAGCTGGTTCCGCACCCTGATCCGCGGCAAATGGACGCCGCCCCGCATCCTGAGTACGACGGTCAATGCCGGACTGATCGCAAGTTTTCTCTTGACGGTCGTCACGGGGATTCTCATGTCGCATTTCCTGTTCCGCGGACTCATCCCGAACGAATTTGCCCGCAATTTCACCGTTCACAAACTGCATATCTGGGCGCCGTTTGTCATGCTCATTCTCATCGGTTTTCATGTCGGCCTGCACGGGACGGCTCTTTGGACGCGGTTCTGCCGCTTTGTGCATCTTGACACGAAGGCCGTATGGTATCGCACGTTGACATGGCTGCTGAGTTTTCTCGTCATCGCGGGCGGCGTTTACGGATCGTTCGCGTACCGCATCGGCGGACGGCTTGAAATGAAGCACATGTTTAACGTCGGCGGAGATTTGGACGTCATCGGCTTTTTCGCATGCTATCTCGCGATTGTCGGCATGTATGCCATCCTCGCGTCCGCGGTACAAGATCTGTTGCAGCGGCGCCGAAAAACATGAACTCGCCAAATGGGCCGAGTCCGTCATTCGTTGACGGCAATCAAAACGCATATAGAAAACAGTCCGCAGAACCGTTTTTCCAATTTCTGCGGACTGTTTTTTGCGTCGGCTCATGCCTTTTCAGTATGAGTCATTGTGTTTAATGAGTATTCGACATACGGACAAATGTGGACGTATAATAAATATATCAAAAGGGAGTCCCGAAATTCATCCATTGACGATATCTCGTGAGGGAGTGATCACCGTGAACCGCAGAGAATTTATCAAAATCAGCGGTGCCGGTATGATGACCCTCTTTCTGAGCGGCTGCGGACTTTTTGCCCTGTCGGGCAATGAAAAAAGCGGCGCGGCCGTACCGGAAAAAGGCAGTGTTTCTTATTGCGACGGCGTATAACAGTGACGATTGGACGATGACGGCTCTTGCCGATCATTATGATACGCTGGTACGTTATATGGAGTGGGATGATGTCGGCAAAGTCCTCGGGATCGGATGCGGAGCGCGTTCGCTTGTCGAGCGTTCCGAGTTCCCGGAGCAGGCCCGCAAGATCGGCGCGAACTTGTAACCATAAAACCGTGAGGCAGCAGAAAGGATCCCCTGACGGCGAAAAAGCCGTTGGGACGGACCCGCATGGATCCGACTGACTTGCGTAAAGCGGCGTAAGAAAAGCCCTCGTTTTCGCTGGGAGTCTGCATGTTTCGTTCAAGCGCAGCGCGTTTAACATGCAGACGAAGAAATTAGGCGAAAACGAGGGCTTTTTAGCCGTAGCATCGGAAGGAGGAGCCATGCGGGTCCGCCCCGAGGCTTTTTCAGGCCGACAGGGGATCCTTTCTGCTGCCGGAGTATCTTGCAGAGGAAGTTACTTCTTATGGTGAATGACAAAATCCTCGATGCGGTTGAGGGCTTCGGAGATTTTGTCGGCCGAGGTCGCGTACGAACAGCGGACGTGTCCTTCGCCGCAGGCGCCGAAGGCGCTGCCGGGGATGAGGGCGACGTGTTCCGTTTCGAGGAGCTTTTCGGCAAAGTCATTGGACGTATAGCCCGTTGACACAATGCTCGGGAAAATGTAGAACGCGCCTTTCGGCTCGAAACATTCGAGGCCGATTTTTGTAAAGCCGTCGTAGATGAGACGGCGGCGGCGATCGTACTCGGCGACCATTTTATCACGGTATTTTGCGCAGTGACGCAGGGCTTCGACCGCGGCAATCTGGGCCGTGATCGGGGCGCAGAGCATCGTATACTGATGGATTTTCGTCATTGCGGCCGTGATGACCGGATTGGCGAGAACGTAACCGATACGCCAGCCCGTCATGGCATAGGCTTTCGAAAACCCGTTCATGAGGATCGTGCGGTCCTTCATGCCGGGGAGCGCAGAGAAGCAGACATGCTCCTCGCCGCCGTAAGTCAGGTCACCGTAGATCTCGTCGGAAAGGACGATGAGGTCGTGTTTGACGGCAAAGTCGGCGATCGCTTCGAGATCTTTGCGCGTCATGATCGCACCGGTCGGATTGTTCGGGTAGCCGATGAGGAGTGCGCGCGTTTTTGACGTCACGTGTTCTTCGAGCTCTTCGGGCGTGATGCGGAATTCGTTCTCGATTTTCGCGGGAACGGAAACGGGAACGCCGCCCGCGAGAGCCGTGCAGGCCTGATACGAGACGTAGCACGGTTCCGGGATGAGGACTTCGTCGCCCGGCATGAGGATCGAACGCATCGCAAGGTCAAGCGCCTCGCTGACGCCGACGGTGACGAGGATTTCCGTTTCCGGATTGTAGCCGATCTGATACCGATCCATATACTGTTTCGCGATTTCCTGACGCAGTTCGAGCATGCCGCGGTTTGCCGTATAGGACGTATAGCCGCGTTCAAGTCCGTAGACACAGCTTTCGCGGATCGGCCACGGTGTCACGAAGTCCGGCTCGCCGACACCGAGGGAGATGACATCCTCCATCTTGGCGGCGACGTCAAAAAATTTGCGGATGCCGGAAGGGGGCAGGTCGCGGACGGTCTGGGAAATGCGGCTGTTCCAGTCAATCTTTTTCTCTGTCATGGCGTGATCACCAGCCTGCGGTCTTTTTCTTCATCGTTGACAATGACGCCGTCTTTCTTGTACGGCTTCAGCATGAAATGGCTGCTCGTGGCCGTAACGCCTTCGATCGTGGCGAGGCGGGTCGCGACGAAATTGGCGACTTCTTTCAGCGAACGTCCCTCGATGATGACGAGCAGGTCGAAACTGCCGCTCATGAGGTAAACGGTTTTGACTTCGTCGTAGCGGTAAATGCGTTCGGCAATCGCGTCAAACCCGACTTCGCGCTCCGGCGTCAAATTGATCTCGATGACGGCCGTTACCGTATCGTCGCCGATCTTTTCCCAATTGACGAGCGTATTATAGGAAAGGATGACCTTATCCTTTTCCAGTTTCTTCATCTGGCTTTCGACTTCGTACTCACTGCAGCCGAGCATGGACGCGAGCTCGCTGACCGGGCGACGCGCATCGTGCTCGAGCAGTTCGAGCAGCTCCTTGAGGTCTTTCATCGTGGAGATTCCCCTTTCTACAACTAAAAAAGCCCTCATCCGAAAAGGACGAGGACTGAATTCCCGTGGTACCACCTTATTGAATCATTGCTGATCCGCTCAAAGCCTTAACGCGGACTGACGTCAGTCCTTATGGGGGACTGCTGCTCGGGACCAGCCTTCGCCGCACGTTGCCGACAGCTTGCACCAAACGCTGTCTCTCTGCAGGTCAAAAATACGGTTACTCGTTCCGTCATTGCTTTTATGTGACAATCATAACACAGAACAACAGATATTGGCAAGTGAATTTTTCGAATCATCCGGCAGCAGTGGACAAATATCGTGTCATTCCGGCAAAATCGGAAAAGTTCCTTGCATACGTCATATGTTTTCGGTAAAATAAAAACAGCGGGATTATCCCGTAATTTTATGGAAGATCAGGAGGCAAAGCCCATTGATTACCGGTACGATTGACCAGATTGACGCGCGTTACGACTGCCTGCCGGAACCGCTCCGCAAGGCGCTGGCGTATTTAAAGGAAAATTCCTTTACGGCGATGCCGGACGGGGACTATCCGATTGACGGCGAAGCTGTCGTCGCGCATGTGCAGCGTTATACGACACGTCCCGTGACGCAGTGCCGTCCGGAAGCACACCGGAAGTACATTGACGTTCAGTTCCTCGCCGCAGGCACGGAACTCGTGGGCTGGTGCCCGTTAACTGACGCACTTTCCGTCGCCGTTCCTTATGACGCGGAGCGCGACGTCATGTTTTTTGACAACCTGGAACCCGTCAGCGCGATTACGCTGCAGGCGGGGACGTTTGCGATCCTTTATCCCGATGACGTTCACAGCCCACAGGGCGCCGCTGACGGCGAGCCTGCCCCGGTGACGAAAGTTGTCGTCAAGATCGCCGTTGACTGCTTATAAAGGAATAGGTGCAGGTTTTTCTGTGCCTATTCCTATTATATTTTTGCAAACCGCTTTACGGCGGGAGTTTTGCTTTGTTTGAAATGGGAGGAAACGAGACTCATGGCAGTAAGACGAATTTTTGTTGAGAAAATGCAGGGCCGTTTCGACATCGCTGCGCAGCAGCTTTGCGACGATCTGCGTGAAACCTTCGCACTGGAGGACAAACTTCAGTCCGTCCGGATTATCAACCGGTACGATGTCGAAGGACTCAGCGACGAAGAATACGAACAGGGAAAGCCGG
>CACXCC010000046.1 GCA_902766015.1 uncultured Veillonellaceae bacterium | reverse complement strand
TATCCGTTCGGAAGGATTGTTCCTTTCCGCCCTGCGTGCCCCGATGGCTCTGCGCCTGATGAATGTCGGCAAGATGAATCCGATGGATTCGCATCCGGTCAATCCGGAGATCAAGACGATTCAGGCGATCGTGAAGACGGCCGAGAAGGAGGGCTAAACGATGAAATTTGCATTTTTCCCCGGCTGCGTCCTCAAAGGTGCCGCGGCCGAAGCCTATAGCTCGATGATGAAAGTCTGCGAACGAATCGGCATTGAGCTCGAAGAAATCCCAAACTGGACGTGCTGCGGCGCGTCGCATGCGCAGGGCGTCAACGATCTTGCGGCTCTTGCCGTCAACGCGCGCAATATCTCGATTGCCGAGCATATGGGACTGCCGATTTTGACGGTTTGCAATACCTGCACCCTGCAGCTCCGTACGGCCAAATACCGTCTCGATCACAATCCGGCGCTCAAAGAAAAAGTCAACGCGATTCTCGCCGAGGCCGGCCATCCGTATCCGTATCAGGGGACGAGTGAAATCACGCATTTTCTCTGGGTTCTTGATGCTCATCCGGAACTTTTCATGGATCAGGTGACGGATGCTTTGCACGGTGTTGATGTTGCGTGCTATTACGGCTGTCATATTCTGCGTCCGCAGCCCGTGATGAACCACGAAGACGGTAAATACCCCGAATCGCTCGAACGACTCGTGCGGCGTCTCGGCGGACATCCGGTCTGGTTCGCCGCAAGCCGCAAATGCTGCGGTTTCCACGCGCAGCTGGCAGCAGAACATGACGTTTTGACGGTCACGGGGCAGATCGTTGACAGCGCGTACCGTGAAGGCGCCCGCCTGCTCGTGACGCCGTGTCCGCTTTGTCAGATGCAGCTTGACATGTACGAGCCGGAAGGACGCGAAGCCGTTCATTCCTCGGCGCAGCTGCCGATTCTTCATTTGCAGCAGCTCGTCGGTCTTGCGCTCGGCATGAGTCAGAAAGATATCGGTTTTGACCGTCATGTATCGGGAAAACAACAGCTGAAACTCGGCTGAGAGCCTTATTCCCCGAGCGATTGACATACCTCCGATCCGCGCCGCTTTTCCTTTTCGGGAAGCGGCGCGGATTTTTTTGCGGAAAACGGTAAAATACAGTTGACAGATCGGAAACGGAATGGTAATATAATTATCGTTGCGAGCGGGTAACGCGAGCAGAAAACAGCATATCTTCTATAGGTAGAGCATTGTGGAGAGTTGTCCGAGTGGTTGAAGGAGCACGCCTGGAAAGCGTGTGTACGGTAAACACTGTACCGAGAGTTCGAATCTCTCACTCTCCGCCATTTTTTTATTCTGAAACAAATTCTTTTTCAGGTCGGGCTGCAGTGTCCTGGTCTTGCGCAATGGAGTCCTGCGAACCCCGTCAGGTCCGGAAGGAAGCAGCGGTAAGCGGATCGCTTCATGTGCCGTGAGGGTGCCTGGAGGCTGTAGTCCGACGTGAAAAAGAATCAGCAGCAGCCCGCGAAGGCTGCTTTTTTTGTATGCGGAAAGAAAGGGGCAGGACGATGGCGTATATTGCCTTATATCGAAAATGGCGCCCGCGGACATTTCAGGAACTGGCGGGGCAGGAACATATCAGCCGTACGCTCGCGAATGCGATCACGACAGGAAAAATCGGACATGCGTATCTCTTTTCCGGCCCGCGCGGCACGGGCAAGACAAGTACAGCGAAAATTCTCGCCAAGGCGCTGAACTGCAAGCAGGGACCGACGCCGGAACCTTGCGGCGAGTGTGATCAATGCCGCAAGATCAATGAAGGAACGTCGATGGACGTTTTTGAAATTGACGCGGCGTCAAACCGCGGCATCGATGAGATCCGTGATCTGCGCGAAACGGTCAAGTTTGCGCCGGTCGAGGGGCGGTATAAAGTCTACATTATCGACGAAGTGCACATGTTGACGTCCGAGGCGTTTAACGCACTCCTCAAAACGCTCGAGGAACCGCCGGAACATGTCGTGTTCATCCTCGCGACGACGGAACCGCACAAAGTGCCCGCGACGATCCAGTCCCGTTGTCAGCGCTACGATTTTAAGCGCATCACAGTTGAAGAAATCGAGGAGCGGCTGCGCTATGTCTGCACGCAGTCGGAAATTGACGCGGAGGAAGAGGCGCTGCGTCTCATCGCGATTCAGGCCGACGGCGGACTGCGCGATGCGCTTTCCATTCTTGACCAGTGTTCGGCACTTGCGGACGGTGCGGTTACGGCGGACGGCGTACGTCAGGTCCTCGGACTTGTCGGTCACGATTGGATTTACGGTATGACGGACGCGCTCGCGGAACACGCGACGCAGGATGTTTTGCAGCTCCTCGCAAGTCTTCTCCATGACGGCAAGGACCTGCAGCAGATTCTCGACGAACTTTCGCTGCATCTGCGCAGTCTCATGATATTCGGTGCCGCGGGATCGCTCGGCGAACTTGACCTTTACGGCGATTCGCGCGAGATCCTCGAGCGTCAGTCCCGATGCTTTTCCGTCGATCAACTGATGGCGATCATTCACCGCCTGCACGAAGCGTCCGTTGAAATGAAATGGTCGCCGCAGCCGCGTATCACGGCCGAAGTGGCGCTTCTTTCGCTCTGCCGCGGCGATATGTCAGCGTCAGAAGATGACACGGCTGACCGTGCACCGCGGCAAGCGCCTTCCGACGGGAGAATCGCGGCTCTCGAAGCAAAACTCGCGCGCCTCAGTGCGCAGATCGCGGGCGGCAATGCCTCAATTTCGTCAAGAAAGCCGATCGGATCGGTCGGGACGGAAGACGATGATATGTTCCGCGAGGAGGATTTCCCGGATGAACCGGTTGACGCATTCGATACATTTGATGCGCCTCCGCCCGTGACGTCAGGCTCTGCGGGAGCGTTTGACGCGGGTACTACGGCATCAGACGGTTTGACGTCAAATGCACCGGCTGCATCGCATGCCTCGTCCGGTCCTGTCGGCGTCAGCGGTGAACCGGAATGGAGTGACGGTGACGTTTTCGATGATGACCCGTTTGCGGGCAGACCGGAATTTTCCGGTGCGGCTCCCGTCAAACGTCCGCTTTCGACGGATGCGTCAACGGAATTTAACATGTCACCGGATTTTGATGCGGCAACACATTCTGCGGGCGGATCGCCGGTCAATTCTTCGGTATCGCCTTCCGATCCTGCCTCAACATCCTTTACCGGCGGTGCGTCAGCGGATGATCCAACGCAGTCCGGATACACCGGGGCAGCGCCTTCTGTAAGCGTCAAAAAATCCGTCAAGGGCAGGAAACCTTCGACGAAGGCGTCGTCAGCCGGCGCGCCTGTGACGCCCGAAGGCGAAGCCGTTTGGCAGGAACTTTTACAAACGATTCACAGCGATGCGCATAAAGCGCCGGTTTTTGCCTGTTTGACACAGGTAGTATTTAACGGCATGACGAAGGAACGCTTCTTCATTGCCTGCCCGAGTTCCTTTATGGTGCCGATCATTACGCGGAATTACAGCGGCATGATCGAAACCGCGCTCCGGCAGATCACGGGACGGAAACTCCAGCTTGTCTGCCGCGAGGCGGAAGCGTCGCCGAAAAAGCCGAAAAAGAAAAAAATGACACCCGAGGAGGCCGAAGCGGAACGTACACGCCGTCAAAACGAAGCCGTGCGTCAGGAAATCGCCGGCTTATCACCGGATGAACGCGCCCCGC
>CACXCC010000045.1 GCA_902766015.1 uncultured Veillonellaceae bacterium | reverse complement strand
TGACGACGATCTGACGCGCGAGATCCATGAGGCGGCGTTCACCGCTCGAGACCTTGTGTTTCCGGTTTTGCAGGATCAGATTGCGCGCGACGGCCGCGACATCGCAGATATCGCCCGACTTCATGCGCTCGAGATTCGCATGGAACCGTTTGTTCCAGCTTCCCATCGCCCGTTCCGGCTTGTCTTCGAGGACGTTTTTGACCTCTTCGACCTTTTCCTCCGGGATGATGTCACGCAGGCCGATGTTCTCGACATTGTCCGTCGGGATCATGACTTTCATATTGCCGAGCGGCATCTGCAGTACATAGTAGGATTTATCCTCCCCAAGTACCTCGCAGGTCTCAATATCGGCAATAATCCCCGCCCCGTGCATAGGATAAACGACTTTATCTCCGATTTGCAACATATCATTCCCCCCTCAAACTAACGAGAAAGAACCAGTTACAATGTTTATTATATCATAAGTCTTTTAAAAAGTAAATTTTATATTTTATCACTAACAAGCGTCAGCGTCAACAAGTTTTCACACAAAAATACCGAATATTTGCTATTCGGTATTTTACGGCTGAAAAGCATTTTCAATTATGTTAAAATTTGACGCTTCCCGTCAAGAGGACACTTCGACTTTCGCGCCCGTCAAATCGCGCACGACTTCGCCCGCAAGGATGAGTCCGACAACCGACGGCACGAACGAAATACTGCCCGGAACGGCGCGGCGGAAATCGCAATTCCTTGCGCTGCCCGGCGGACAAATGCAGTGAATCCCGCAGCCGCTTTGACGCACGGTGAGCGGTTTTTCCTTCGAATAGACGACTTTGAGTTTCTTCACGCGGTACTCTTTGAGCTTTTTGCGCATGACACGCGCGATCGGGTCGACGCTCGTCTTATAGATATCCGTCACTTCGAAGAGCGTCGGGTCAAGTTTATTGCCCGCGCCCATACTGCAGATGATCGGAATATTGCGGTCACGGCACTGCAGGACGAGGTTGATTTTCGCCGTCACCGTGTCAACGGCGTCGATGACGTAGTCGTAATGCCCGATGAAGAACTTATCCGCGTCGTCCGGTGTATAAAACGCCTCGATGCAGTCGACCTGCGCTTTCGGATTGATCGCAAGGATGCGTTCCTTCATCGCCTCCGTCTTCTTTTGCCCGACGGTCTTTGTCGTCGCATGGATCTGACGGTTGATATTCGTCAAACAGACGAGATCGTTATCAATGAGGACGAGATGACCGACTCCCGCCCGTGCAAGTCCCTCCGCCGCATACGATCCGACGCCCCCGACGCCGAAAACGGCCACCGTCGCCTGTTCCAGCTTCTTCATATTCTCTTCTCCCAACAGGAGTTCCGTCCGCGAAAATCTGCCCAGTCTGCTCAACGTTTTGTCCTTTCTGTACCATTGAATTTCCGATGATGCTACCCATTATATACAACTTTAGGAAAAAATGAAACCATAAAAGTACTTCTTTTAAAAACGCTTGTTCTTTGATATAATTTTATGGTATATTCGCCTTTACCGCAATCATGACAGAATCGCCTGAACATGTTATGCTGAAGGAAATGGCACCGGTTGACGCGTCAAAGGAAAGGAGCGACACGAAATGACGGACACACGCACGTATATTGCCATTGACCTCAAGTCGTTCTATGCCTCGGTTGAATGCCATGAGCGCGGGCTTAATCCGCTCACGACAAATCTCGTCGTCGCGGACGAATCGCGCACGGAAAAGACGATCTGCCTCGCCGTTTCGCCGTCGCTCAAAGCCTGCGGTATTCCGGGACGGCCGCGTCTTTTTGAAGTCGTGCAGCGCGTCAAAGCCGTCAACCGTGAACGTCAAATGCGCCTCCCGTCACACCGCTTTACGGGCGAATCGAGTGACGCGGAAATGCTTGCGCGCGATCCGTCGCTCAAACTGTCCTACATCGTCGCGAAACCGCGCATGGCATATTATATGAACTACAGCACACGCATTTACGGCATTTACCTGCAGTATGTCGCGCCCGCGGACATTCAGGCGTACTCGATCGATGAAGTCTTCATTGACGCGACGAGCTACCTCAAAACGCGTCATCAGTCGGCGCATGACTTTACGCGCACGATCATCCGTCATATTCTGACCGAAACGGGCATCACGGCAACAGCGGGCATCGGGACGAACCTCTATCTCGCAAAAATCGCCATGGACATCGTCGCCAAACATATGCCGGCCGACAAAGACGGCGTACGCATCGCCGCACTTGACGAACGCAGCTACCGCGAAACGCTCTGGACGCACGAACCGCTGACGGATTTTTGGCGCGTCGGACGCGGCTACGCGAAAAAACTCGCCGAACACGGCATGAGAACGATGGGCGATATCGCACGCTGCTCAATCGGACCGGCGCAAAGCGCGATGAACGAGGAACTCCTCTACAAACTCTTCGGCGTCAACGCGGAACTCCTCATTGACCACGCCTGGGGATGGGAACCCTGCACCATTTCCGACATCAAAGCATATAAGCCGACCGGCCCGGTCAGCCTGAGTTCGGGTCAGGTTCTCTCGCGTCCCTATCCCGCGAGACAGGCGCGTATCGTCGCGCGCGAAATGGTCGACGGGCTCGTCCTCGCACTCGTCCGCAAGCGTCTCGCCGCCGATCAACTCGTTTTGACCGTCTGCTACGACGCCGAAAACTGCAAAAATCCCGCGATCCGTCAAATCTACAAAGGACCGTTTGACACGGACCGTTACGGACGCCGCGTTCCGAAAGACGCACACGGCTCGGAAAACCTCGGCGCGCCGACGTCATCCGGCCGCGCGTGGATCGACGCCTGCATGAAACTCTTCGACCGCATCGTCAATCCGAATCTCCTCATACGGCGCATGTATGTCGTCGCCAACCGCCTCGTACGCGAGGAAGACATCCCGAAAGCAACGCCGCCCGTCGAACTTGACCTCTTCGCCGACACGGAAGCGGAAAACGCCGCCGCCGTCAAAAAGGAACGTGACGTCAAACGCGAACGTTCCGTCCAAGAGGCACTGCTCGCAATCAAAGCAAAATACGGCAAAAACGCCGTTTTAAAGGCCGCGAGCCTGCAGGAAGGAGCAACGGCCCGTGAACGCAACCGCGAAATCGGCGGTCACCGGGCGTAACCCGAAAAGGAGCAATCATGACATTTGACCCGAACGATCCGCACCGTTACGATGACATGCTGGATCTCCCGCATCACCGCTCGCAGCGTCACGCCCCGATGTCACGGGCAAACCGCGCCGCCCAGTTTGCGCCGTTTGCCGCGCTGACGGGATTTGACGCCGCGATCCGCGAAACGGCGCGCGCGACCGAAGACGAACGCGAACTCGCCAATGACGCGCGCGAACTCCTCGACCGCACCATTGTCCGCCTGCGCGGCATGAATCCCTTTCCCCGCGTCGCCGTCACGACATTCGTTCCCGACGCAAAAAAAGCCGGCGGCTCGTACAAACGAACCGTCGGCCGGCTGCAGGCGATTACCCGCGCGGGACTGACCGTGAACGGAAAGCTTCTTCAAACCGCCTCGATCACGGACATCGAAATCCTGCAGGATGACGCCTGACGTATTTACTTGTTGCCCATTACTTATTGTCAAATGACGGGAACGACGGGAAACCGGGCGTTCCCTTATTCTTTTTCTGCATGAACTTCGGCGGTTCAAGCGAGAACGAACCGGTCTGTTTCGGCGCCTGCGGAGCGGTTTTTGCCGTCTGCTGCTGTGTCGGCGCAACCGGAGGACGTCCGATCATATCCTCGTCGACAAAATCCGTCGCGATGAGCGTTGCGCGCACTTCACCCTTCATCTCGTCATTGATGACCGTACCAAAGATAATATTGACTTCCGGATCCGCATTCTCGAAGACATAGCGCGTCGCCTCGTCGACATCGTAGAGGCTCAGCGTATTGTCGCCCGTCAAATTGAGGATAATACCGCGTGCGCCCTTGATGCCGCGGTCAATCAGCGGACTTGCGACCGCGCCTTTGACGGCATCGAGTGCCGTATGACCGTGACCGATACCGAGCAATGCGTCACTGTTCGTACTCTGACGGAAAATCGTCGTGACATCGGCGAAGTCAACGTTAATGACGCCCGTCGTCAAAATCAGCTCGGCGACGCAGTTGATCGCCTGCTTCAGCACGTTATCCGCGCAGATAAACGCCTTGACCATGGACATACGGCGGTTTTCGGGCAGTTTCATGAGATTGTCGTTCTGGACGGCAATGAGCGCATCCATCGACGACTGCATCTTATGAATTCCTTCCGTCGCAAGACGGAGTTTGCGTTTGCCTTCAAACGAGAACGGCACCGTCACGACGCCGATGGCGAGAACACCGAGATCCTGCGCGATTTTCGCGACAATCGGCGCGGCGCCCGTACCCGTGCCGCCACCCATTCCGGCCGTGATAAAGACGAGATCGGCTCCCGTCATCGCGTCACGGATCTTTTCCTTTGCATCTTTCGCCGCGGCTTCGCCGGCCTCGATACTGCCGCCCGTTCCGCGTCCTTTCGTGATATCCGCGCCGATCTGCATCGTCAGAACACCGGCCTGATGCGCACGTTCGAGCTGCTTTGCATCCGTATTGATCGCGATGAGATCGATCCCCAGTTCATTATTCGCGGCCATACGCATGAGAACGCTGTTGCCTCCGCCGCCGACACCGAATACTTTAATCGTGACTTTCGGCTTTATGATTGACGTTTCATTTGCCATGAAATATCCCCTCTCATTCTGTGCATACCTACATAATACGCTATTTCGCCGCTCTTACTCCGATTTCCTGCTAAAATTAAAACAAACGAAAAAAAAGAACCTCTCCCGCGCAGAAGAGGTTCTTTATCATGCCTCAGTGAAACAATGCGACAGCAAGGCAGGCCAGAAGAATCTTTACACCGTCAAATTTCATCACGTTCGCCTCCTTGCACGCTTACACAATCTTTTCCAATTATACACAGAGCTATCCTATTTTTCAAGCGTTTGACGTCAAACTTTTTGTTTTTCCGGACGCAGGATCGGACCGAGCTGTGTCACGATGACACCGGCAAACATGAGCGCGCAGCCGCAGACCTGAACAATCGTCATGACCTCACCGAGTATGAGCCAGCTGGACACGGCGCCGAAAAATGACTCAAAACTCATAATTAGCGCGGCCTGTGCGGGCTCCGTGTACTTCTGACCGACAACCTGCAGCGTAAAGGCAACGCCCGTCGACAGGACGCCGGCGTAAAAGATCGCAAACCACGCGTCAAGAATCGGCGCCAACGCTACCTGTTCAAAGAGAAGTGCCGCTATCGTACTGCCGAGGGTACAAACCGCAACCTGCGTGAGCGACAGTTCAATCACATCGACACGGCTCGCGAAATGATCGATAAAGAGAATATGACCCGTCCAGAAAAACGCGCTGACGAGGACGATCGAGTCACCGTAGCTCAACGACAATGTTCCCTGAATCGAGAGGAAATAGAGTCCGACCAGTGCCAAAACGGCTCCGACCCAATTTTCGCCGTAAATCTTCTTGCCGAGAAACGCCGCGGCAATCGGCACAAAGATAATGTACAGGACCGTGATAAACGCCGTTTTCCCGGCTGTCGTATAAACCATCGCGACCTGCTGAAGTGACGTCGCGACAAACATGATGCAGCCGGCGCCGATGCCGGCTTTCCATCCCGGGATATACGTCCCCGCTTCCCGCGCCTTTTGACGCGAACCGCGATACGCGTACCAGAGCCCCGCGAGGAACAATGTACCGAGAATATACCGCGCCATCGCGTACGTAAACGGACCGAGATTGTCCATGCCCGACATCTGTGCGACAAACGTCGTGCCCCAGATAAACGCGGTAATAAAGATCAGGATATTGCCACGTAAGTTTTTCATAAATCCTCCCCGATAAACAAAAAAGACCCACGCGAAATCGTTGCGCGAGTCTTTATTATAACACGTATCGTATGTTTACGCGATGCCCGTAAGCATATAGAAGATGATGCAGATATACGGAACGAAGAACTTCAGTCCGAGGATAACGGCAACATCGAAGTAAGCCTGTTTATGCGTCAAACCGCAGATCGCAAACAGCGTAACGAGGGCGCCGCAGTGCGGAACCGGGTCGATACCGACGGAAGCAACGGCAACGATACGATGCAGGACCTCGAGCGGAATCCCCGCGGCGAGAGACATCTGCATCCACTGATCACCAAACGCGGCAAGCGCGATGGTGAGGCCGCCCGATGCGGAACCCGTGATCGCATCCATGAGGTTCGTGGCGATAACGGCGGAAAGGAGCGGACCGAAACTGCCCGCGATATCCATGAGGAAATCCGTGACCGGCAGGAAGCCCGGCATGCTCGTGATGACGCTGCCGAATGCAAAACCGGAAGCAACGTTCAAAACAGCCGTTGCGGACGAAAGCGCCGCATAGTTGATCGGGGAAAGGAAACCTTCCGTGACTTTCAGGCGTTTACGGCCGATAAACGCAGCGACGATACTGCTGATGATGAGTGCGATACTGATCGACCAGATCGTCGAAACTTTACCGACGTTAGCGGCAAGCAGGCTCAGATGGAACGGAGCGAACGCGTCGAGGCTCGTCGGATCCCAATGGAAACCCCAATCCCATTTGAACGGATTGGAAAGAATAATATTGATGACAACGACGAGAACAAGCGGCAGAAGCGCCCAATACCACGGAATACGGATCTTCGGTTCGCGGCCGCGGCGTCCTTCGGAATGTGCACCGTAACCTTCGCCTTTTGCCTTCAGCGTCTTGGCGCGGTAACCGACCCAGCCCCAGCCGATAAGGAGGAACAGAACCGCGGCAAACATACCGAGGATCGGCGCAGACCACGTACTCGTCTCGAAATACGAAGACGGGATAATGTTCTGGATCTGCGGCGTGCCCGGCAGAGCAACCATCGCGAACGAGAAAATACCGGACCAGAGCGTTGCCGGCAGCAGACGTTTCGGAATGTCAGCTTTGCGGAAGACATAAGCGCCGAACGGATACATGACGAATGCAACGACGAAAACACTGAGACCGCCGTACGTCAAAGCACCGCAGCCGAGCAAAACGGCGAGAACGGCGCGTTTTTCGCCGATGACTTCAACGATTTTCGCCGCAATGGCCGACGCCAGGCCGCCCTTCTCCATGAGCTTTGCGAAAATCGCGCCGAACAGGAAGATCGGGTAATACGTTTTGACGTATTCCGCGAGTCGCGTCATATACAGTTCCGTATAGACCGGCAGAATGTTAAACATACTCGCGAGAGCGGCAACACCGGCAAAAATCGGCGCGATCAGGATGATCGACCAGCCGCGGTACGCGAAATACATCAGCCCAAGCAGGGCAATGATGATACAGATACCCTCCATGAAAGATACAACCCCTTTTCCTTTACCAGATTCGGATTCCTGTAACTACTTGTAAACTACCTATCTATGTCAATGTCCGGCCGAGCCGGCTTCCGATACAAACAAAGAGCCACCGGCACGAAAAACCAATGGCCATGAATACTTTCATATATCGGATTTATGGATAAAGGCACTCAAACCGCCCGTTATCACAAGTTATCATATCATCGCGATTTTCCCTTGTCAATAGAAGTAACCATAAAACATTGGCATAAATTACCCAGAGAATAGCTAAACATAATCAAAAGTTAACAATAGAAAACACTGCCAATCCCGATTCGCACTGCGTAGCATTACGATGTCGTGTTTTGACGGCTTGTTATTGCTTACTATTTATAAGCCGACAGCGGCGTCAAATCCGCCTCGGAAAATATCTGACGTCAATCGGCAGAATTCATTCGAAAAACCGCGTCGATTCATGCTATAATAATACACGAATCAATTTTGAACGAAACAAACCGACTCAGGTCGAAAAGAAAAGGTGATCAATTTGGCAGTCCATGTAATTAATGAAGCGCGACGCTGTCTGCAGTGCAAAAAGCCGATGTGCCGCTTGAAAGGATGTCCCGTCCAGACGAATATCCCGGAAATGATCCGGCTCTTCCTCGACGGGAAAATCAACGACGCCGGTACGATGCTTTTTGCTAATAATCCGATGAGCGTCATCTGCTCTCTCGTCTGCGACCACGAAAAACAGTGCGAAGGCCACTGCATTCAGGGACGCAAAGGCGCGCCGGTACAGATCTCGAGCATCGAACAGTATATTTCGGATACGTACCTCGACAAAGTCGTTATGACGCACGAGCCGCCGAAGCATCAGAGCGTTGCCGTCATCGGTTCGGGTCCCGCGGGCATGACCGTCGCCGTAAAACTCGCGCAGAAAGGATACAACGTCACGATCTTCGAGCGCAAAAACCAGCTCGGCGGCATGCTGCGTTACGGTATTCCGGATTTCCGTCTCCCGCCGTCGATTATTGACCGTTACCACAAAAAACTCATCGAACTCGGCATCCATATCCGCCCGAATACGACGATCGGCGAAACACTCACGGTTGACTCCCTCTTCCGCGACGGTTACGAAGCCGTTTTCATCGGCACAGGCGCATGGCGGCCGAAGAGTCTCGGCATCAAGGGCGAAAGTCTCGGTAACTGTCATTTTGCCGTCGACTATCTGCAAAATCCTGACGTCTTTCATCTCGGCGACCGCGTTGCCGTCATCGGTTCGGGCAACTCCGCGATGGATGCCGCACGCACGGCAATCCGCAAAGGCAGCCGCCATGTGACGATTTACGCGCGCCGCTACGGCATCCGCGCCAGTGTCCGCGAATGTGAATACGCGAAAGCAGACGGTGTCGAATTCGAATACGCGAAAGGCGTTTCGGAGATCACACCGGAAGGTCCGATGCTCTGCGACCGTTATTTTGACGACAACAATAAATGCATCGGTGAGGGTGAACCGGTCCTCTATCCGGCTGACAGTACGATTATCGCCGTCAGTCAGGTCCCGAAAGACAAAATCGTCAATACGACGACAGGCATCAGCATCACGGAGCGCGGACTCCTCGAAGTTGACGAGAATGACCAGACTGCACGCGAAGGCGTTTTCGGCGGCGGCGACGTCGTTCTCGGTCCGTGGAACGTCGTCCAGGCCGTCAAGGACGCGAAAAAAGCCGCTCGCTCCATTGACGCATACCTGCAGAAAAAAGCGGCGGAAAAAGCCGGCGTCAGCGTCAAAACCGATGACGAGTCTGACGCATCCGACGCGGCCGCACCGAATGCAGCCGTCGAAGCCGCAGCGTCAACCGAACAGACCGCAACCGTCACGCAGGCCTGACATTTCCCCGATGATCAACAAAGTAAGGCCCCGGCAATCCGGGGCCTTCTTTTTTACCGCTTTGCCTTTGACATGAATACCTGACACGAAACCGACAAAAGGAGTTGACCCGATTGGAAACATACCGCACCATCCTCGAGGAAGACGATTCTCTCGAAACCGACTACGAAATCCAAAAATCCCGTTTCATCACGCATCTGCGTCATGTGACGACAGAGGAAGAAGCCCGCGCCTTCGTGCTCGCCGTCAAAAAACGCTATTTTGACGCGCGCCATAACTGCTCGGCATGGGTGCTCGGCCCGCGCGCCGAAAAGCAGAAGTCAAACGATGACGGCGAACCGGGCGGCACGGCCGGTAATCCGATCCTCGAAACGATCAAGAAACAGGAACTCACGGACATTGTCGTCGTCGTCACGCGCTATTTCGGCGGCATCAAACTCGGCGCAGGCGGACTGATCCGCGCTTACTCCCATGCCGCCGCGCTCGGACTTGACGCGGCGTCACAGGTCAGGATGACACCGTTTACCCGCACGTTTGTGACGATCGGCTACGATCTCCTTGCAACCGTCGAACACTGGATCCGTCAAAACGAAATCCGTACGGAACCCGCGGCATACGGCGAACAGGTGACACTGACACTGCTCCTCGAGCCTGCGGAAAAAGCCGCCCGCCTGACCGAACTCACCGATTTGACGTCAGCCCGTTTTTCACAAAAAGACGGTGACACAATTCTCCTCCCTCTTCCCGTTGACAAATAAACGCCGAAACACGTATAATAGGGTCAAAATTATTTTACGTTAACATATCTACTTAGTATGTATTAAGGCGCAAAAAGGGGGATTTGTCATGAACGACACGACATTGGAGATTCACGGCTGTCATCAGTTTGACGAAGCCGGTTCCATCAGTACGCCGATCCATCTATCGGCAACTTACCGCCATCCCGGTTTTCATCAGAGCACGGGATACGATTACGGGCGCGTGGCCAATCCGACGCGTACGGAGCTCGAACAGCTCATCGCAAAGCTCGAGCGCGGTGAACGCAGCTGGGCTCTTTCCTCCGGCATGGCTGCGATCAACATGGTTTTCCATACGTTCCGCCCCGGCGATCATATCCTGCTCTCCGAAGATCTCTACGGCGGCACGGTGCGTCTTGCCAATGACATTTACACGCGCTACGGCGTCACGGCCGATTACGTTGACACGTCCGACCTTTCCGCCGTCAACGACGCGATCCATCCGAAAACGCGCGGCCTCTTCATCGAAACGCCGTCCAATCCGATGATGCGCATCAGTGACATCTGCGCGCTTGCCGATATCGCACACAAAAACAACGCCCTCCTCATCGTCGACAACACCTTCCTTTCACCGCATTTTCAAAAACCTTTGACACTCGGCGCCGATATCGTCGTCCACAGCGGCACGAAATACCTCTGCGGACACAATGACTGCATCGCGGGATTCCTCGTCGTGCGTGACGCAAATTCCGCAGCCGCCAAGGATTTCGAACTCCTCATCAAATCCGAGGGACCGAACCTCGGGCCGATTGACTCGTGGCTCATGCTCCGAAGCATCAAAACACTCGGTATCCGCGTCGAACGTCAGGCCGAAACGTCACTTCAGATCGCCGAGTGGCTTCGCAAACAGGATGCCGTCACCGACGTTTACTACGTCGGCCTCCCAGATCATCCGGGCTATGCACTGCAACAAAAACAGGCATCGGGAAACGGCAGCATGATCTCGTTTAAAGTCAAGTCAGCCGCCGTCGCGCAGGCACTGCTCGGCGAGCTTAAACTCATCTGTTTTGCCGAAAGCCTCGGCGGTGTCGAAAGCCTCCTTACCTATCCGATCGCCCAGACACACGCCGAAATGCCGAAAGAACTCCTCGAGCGCACGGGACTCGACGACCGTCTGCTGCGCTTCTCCGTCGGACTGGAAGACGCGGCTGACCTCATCGCCGATCTCGATCAGGCTCTGCAGGCCGCCGTCAAACAAGCCGGAAAGGATGAGTAAAATGACTGACTTCAACGAAATCATTGACCGTCAACATACCAACTGCCTCAAATACGACTTTGCCGTCGAACGCGGTTATCCCGCGGGCATTCTCCCGTTCTGGGTCGCCGACATGGACTTTCGTACGCCGCAGGTTGTCATCGACGAACTGCACCGCCGCGTCGATCACGGCATTTTCGGCTACACGGACCCCAAGGACGACTATCGCGAAATCCTGCAGCAGTGGTTTACGGAGCATCATAACTGGACGCCGAAAACAGAATCCCTCGTCATAACGCCGGGCGTCGTGTTCGCCCTTGCCGCGGCTGTTCGCGCCTTTACGAAGCCGGGTGACGGCGTTCTCATCCAGCAGCCCGTCTATTATCCGTTCTCCGAAGTCATCGGCGACAACGGCCGTCAACTCGTCAATTCGCCGCTCGTCAATCAAAACGGATACTACGAAATGGATTTTGCCGACCTCGAGGCCAAAATCCGCGACAACCGCGTCAAACTTTTGCTGCTCTGCAGTCCGCACAACCCGGTCGGACGCGTCTGGACACGCGCCGAACTCGAACGCATCGCCGCAATCGCCGCAAAATATGACGTCATCGTCGCCGCCGATGAAATTCACGAAGAATTCATCCGCCCGGGCTTCACGCACATCCCGTTCGCCTCGATCTCCGCGGACGCCGCAAACCGCACGATCACCTGCACCTCGCCGAGCAAGACGTTCAACCTTGCGGGACTCCAAGTGTCAAACATCTTCATCGAAAACCCGGTTCTTCGCCGACGCTTCCGACAGGAAGTCGCAGGAGCCGGCTACAGCCAGCCGAACGCACTCGGACTTTTCGCCGCACAGGCCGCGTACAGTGCGGGGGCTCCCTGGCTCCGTGAAGTTCTCGCCTACATCGAGGAAAACTATCAAAAAACAAAAACCTTCCTCGCCGCACATCTCCCACGCGTCAAACTGACAGAACCGGAAGGCACATACCTCCTCTGGCTTGACTTCTCGGACTACGGCCTCTCTGACGAAGAACTCGACCGCATCATCATTCACGAGGCCAATCTCTGGCTTGACAGCGGCCACATTTTCGGCAAAGACGGACATAACTTCCAGCGCCTCAACATCGCATGTCCGTGGGCGACACTCGAAACCGGCCTTAACCGTCTCGCCGCCGCGTTTGCCGATCGTTGAAAATTTTCTCAGATTTTTCATTTATGCTATTGAATATCATTATCTATTATGGTATAGTAAAGACAAGCTTGTTAAAGCTCTCCTAAAATATTCATACACATACACCGAAAGAAGCTCCGCACCTCCATGCGGAGTTTTTTCGTGTCAAAAATCCCCTGCCCGAAGCGTCAGCCTCAGACAGGGGATTTCATTCCCTATGCGTTTACTGCCAGCCCTGCAGCGTCCAGTAATCCTCAATGCCCTGAACGATCGGCGCAAAAACCTCATCGGCGTTCGCGATGCGGACAACCTTCCAATGACCGTCAGCCTGTTCCTCGAGGTCAAGCTTGACCGTCAACGACGGCACGAGACGCCCGTACGGCGTATCCTTGCCCGTGATTTTGTAAACCGCCTGCGCCGTACCGCCCGTGACCGTCACGGATTGACGCTCCGCCGTATAACTGTCCCGGAACTTCGCGGCCTCACCCGCAAGCCACTGCGCCTGTTGATCCTGTGCTCCCGCCGGCGCAATCTGCGGATCGAAATAAAAATCCAGCGCACGATGAATGAGCACAAGGTCATCATTACGGCGCTCCGCAATATACTGCTTCATAAACGCCGTATCATGACGGAAAAACCAGTCCGCAGGATACTGCGCCGCAAGCGCCTCAATATGATCCGCGAGCAGCGTCGTGCCCTCGTCATACGCCGACGCAACGAGACGATCCCCGTCAACATACGAACCGACCTTTGACAAATTGCCCTCCGCAATCCCCTCGGCCATCTCGTCAAGCGCATATTCCGGCGTATGCACATTATGATACGTATAACCGCTGACCCCGCAGGCGACAATCACAAGCGCCAGCAAAACAAGCAGCAGCCTTCTCCCTTTTTTCATCATTTCTATAATCTCCCTGTAAAAAGAATTCTTTCTTATTTTATCCCGTTATTATGAAAAGTCAACGTAAACCCCAATACCGCGGCAATTTCCATTATCAAGCAACGCAAGGCAGCAGGGCTTTTCGTCTGACTGACTTAGCGTAAGCAGGCGTCAAGACCGTCAGACGGTTTCACAAGGAGCCTTGAATTGTTTAAGCGCAGCGGTTTAATTCAAGGCGACTAAATTCAGTGAAACCGTCTGGCGGTTAGCCTGCAGCTTGAAAGGAAGACGAAAAGCCCTGATGCCGCCTCGTTTCCGTAACATATACCATCCGCAAACCGGTAACAAACCATCAAACGTCCTGATATTGAGAATCTATATTGACAAATTGAGTGAGAACTGTTATACATAAAGTATAGAAACGGAGGGATAAATCATGGCAACAGCAATCATCGGCATACTCGTACTCATCTGCCTCTTCTTCGCACTCAAAGGCGTCCTCAAACACTTCCGCGGCGAAAGCTCCTGCTGCGGAGGCGGCGCAATCACCGCTCCGCCCGAAAAGAAACTCGAAGGCAAAATCATCGGCAAAAAAATCATCGCAATCGAAGGCATGACCTGCGGCAACTGCAAAATCCGCGTCGAGCAAATGCTTGACACCATCGACGGCGCCGCTGCAAAAGTCAACCTGCACCACAACAACGCCACACTCAAAATGACCCGCGACGTCTCCGACGACGAAATCCGCAAAGCCCTCGCCGGCAGCGACTACAAAATCACAAACATCGCCCGCGAAGAATAAGAAACCCGCACATAAAAAGAGACTGCAAACGCAGCCTCTTTTTTGATGTCAAATTTCAATACGACAAAATCGTAATCTGCGGCTCCTGCGGATCCTGCAGAACAATTTTCTTAACCTTAACGCCGTAAGCATACTCCGCTTCCTCGCGATTAATCACAATCGCACCCTCCGTATCCCGGACCCCGGCAACGGAAGAAACGGCAAAACCGGTTAATCCCCGCGAACCTTCGGCGATAATAAACAAATCGCCATCCGCCGCATCATCGATCATAATCGCATGCTGATTCTTCTCAAACCGATACCCGCGGCTGACAGCCCGGCGTTCCCGGCCCGCAAGATCGCGTTTCGCATTCTCCTGCTCCTCCGACAGAACCACCGGCCTATCGATATCCTCACGCAAAATATCGGTAAGTCGCAAAAGCGGCACAATCCGATTACGGTAATTCGTCACACCGATCATCATCGGCGGCGTCTGCGGGAGCGGCGTGACTTTCGGATTCGAAATGACCTTCCGGATCCCGGCAACCGGCAAACCGTACCGTTTATCCTCCAGTCGGAAAACCAGCATCACATTCATATCCGTTTCCATACTCAGACGTCCTCCCCTCTCTGCCGCCGAATGAGTAAACTCAGCAGCGCGGCATTCAGGACAAAACCGATCGAACCGTCGGCATGAATCACACCGTTGCGAATCGCCGTTGCGGTCTGCCAATCATCATCAAGCATCCGCGGCAGGGGTTGACTTGACGCCGTTTCCTGACCCGTGACGTCATCGGCCGTAATACAGAACCGGTGCTCCAGACTGTGCACGATAAGAAAATACCGTTCTTCGCCCGCCGCCCCGAACACCGTATGCAGATCGAGAATCGGGATCTCCTGCTTCTCATACGCCAGCGACCGTTCTTCCCCGTCCGTAACGAGCAGTTCCGCCGCTTCGTCACGGCTCAAAACCGCATCGATATTATGCAGCGGCAGTACGCAGGTATAATTGCCGATACGGAAACCGAGACTTTCCACCGCCGTCACGGAAACCGGCATAATCATGGAAATCGCCGTGCCCTTGCCCGGTTCGCTCTTGATTTTCGTTGTACCGCCGAACTCGCTCACAATGTTATTGACAACATCCATACCGACGCCGCGTCCCGAATAGCGCGTAATCGTTTTTGACGTCGAAAAACCCGCCTTCATAATCAGCCGAAACGCCTCATCCGGACTGTAATCCGCCGCCGGTTTATCGAGCCGGTTCTCTCTCTCGGCTTTCTCTAAAATTTTCCGGTAATTCATGCCGCGCCCGTTATCCGAAACACGGAAAACGACCTGTGTGCCCTGATTTTCCACGGCGAGAACGATTCTGCCCTTGGCGCTCTTATTCTGAGCCAGCCGCTCTTCCTTTGACTCAATGCCGTGATCGACGGCGTTGCGGATCATATGCATGAGCGGCTCGGAAATATTATTGTAGAGATTGCGGTCAATCTCCATATCCTGTCCGTGAACCTCAAAGTCAATTTCCTTGCCGCTGTCCCGGCACATATCCCAGACCATGCGATTGAGCTGCGGCACCAGCATGGACACGCGCATCATCGTCATGGCATTAAGCCTCATGACAAATTCCTCCGTCATGCGGAAATAATCCGTACTAAACTCCTTGAGCTCCGGCATATCTTCATGCTCCTGCAGGATCAGGCGCAGTTTCGAGGCAGACGTCAAAAAAATGCCGCCGATATTCTGCAGTTCGTGAATATCGTCCCAGCGCAGTGAAATGAACTTTTCCTTGCCGGACGGCATACTGTACTGCCGTTCCGCAGGCTTCGCCGGCTTTTTCAGGATAATGGCCGCCGTTTTTGCCGCGTCCGCCGAAATGACCTCCACATTCTTCAAATAGAGGTTTTTATCCAAAAAAGCCTTAGCCTGTTTTTCTTCCGCCGCAGGCAGCGTCAGATAAAGCCCTTGTTTGGTCAAAAACGCATCCGTATTCTCGCCGTCAAGTTTCGCCGGCACGAGCGTGTCAATATGACAGATTTTTGACAATTGACGCTCGATGACCATCGCCCGGGCACTGATCATCATGACACCGGGCTGAAAAGTCAAACGAAACATCACCTGATCCGCGCGGGGATGCGGCAGCGAAAACGCCGGTATTTCCCCGTCTGTTTCCTCCGCCGGGTCATCCGAAAGCGGTCCCGTCTCAGATGCCGAATTGTTTTGAAAACGCGCAATGTCCTGCGTCAACTGTTCATAGATCCCGTTCGGGTCGGCCGGTTCGTAGTCATTTTCCTGCATCCGGCCGATTTCTTTCTTGACAAAATCGCTGTAATCGTAAAAGTGACCGATCAGATCATCCACATGCCCCTCGATCCGTTCCGGGTGAGCCCGGAAAATACTCAGCAGATCCTCCATATGATGTGTGAGTTCGCTGAGCTGCGAAAGTCCCATCGCGGCACTGGAACTTTTGATCGTATGCGCCGTCCGAAAAAGCTCCGCAATCTCCTCCGGGGAAAACGTATTCGTTTGTATTCCTTTAGCGGCAATGTTGTCGAAAATCTCCATCAGGGCTGACGTTTCCCCCTGATACGTTCCGAGCATCGGCGCCAATTCTTCACTGAAGAATGCCATAACCTTCTCCTTTAACCGAGACTCTGCAGTATATTCTTCAGGGATTCCTCGGTCGGACAGAGCAGCATATAGTTCCCGAGTTTCTTATGACGGTAACGGAACGATGTATTGATGAACAGGAACCGTTCCGACGGATCATTGTACTCGCTCAAAAACTCCCGCAGGATCGTTTCCCCCGTATCGACGACAATCTGCGGTACCGACACATCAATCTCGCGTCCGGTCAACGAGGCAACCGCCGTCACATAACTGTTTCCCATGATATTGCCGACTTCGCGAATCGCCGATTTCTGCTCTTCGGTCAGTTGCGCTACGTCAGCCTTCGCGCCTTCGTTCAGGTTGTGTAAAATCAGTTCCGTAAATTCTTCATTCAGCAAGAGCGCCAACATACAGTCAACGGTTCCGTCCATCTCGAGTGACACGCCGGCATAAAGATTCTGCGGTTTGGAAAGCATCTGTCCCGCGAGGCTCTTCGGGATAACTTTGCACTCGGGAACATCGAGTTCAAACGGGATATGGAGCATCATCGAAAGACTCGTCATGGCATTGCCGCTGCCGATGTTACCGATTTCCCGCAGCATATCCTGCTCTTCTTCGGTACATTCCTTTAATCCACTCATATCGTTCCTCCCTTCAGTCATCTTTGCGGAGTTCAAACGAATCGACCATGTCATTCAACATTTTCATCTGACTCAGCAATTCTTCGGCCGAAGCGGCACTTTCTTCCGCCGTCGACGAGATCGACTGGATATTTTCCGTGATTTCATTCATACTCTGCCGTACCTGGGCAATCGCCGTTGCCTGATCGTTCGACGCACGCGTGATCTTATCGACAAAATCCGCGGTCTGCTTACTTTCTTCCCGAATCACGGCGAGGGAGCCGATCGCCTTCGCCGCCGAGTCGGCACTGGACAAAATCTTCTCAATCATATTATTGAGCTGGATGCCCGTTTCCGTGTTGGCTTTTGACGCTTCCGTGGCGAGTTCGCGAATCTCACCGGCGATAACGGCAAATCCGCGTCCGGCCTCGCCCGCGCGTGCCGCTTCGACGGCAGCATTTAAAGCGAGGATATTCGTCTGGAACGAAATATTTTCGAGATTCTTGACGATGCCGCGAATCTTGTCCGTCATGGCCCGCGTTTCTTCGAGCGACTTGTTGACATCCTGCATGATCAGCGTGTAGTCGGTCATATTGGCATAGAGCGTATTGGCACTCTCGCGGACTTCGTTTGCCGTCGATGCATTTTCGGCGATATGTTCGGATACCGAATTGATCGTCGCGGCAACTTCCTGAATACTTGACGCCTGTTCGACGGATGCCTGAGACAGGGATTGACCGACACGGGTCATCTGCTTGGCACCGGCATTGACCTGATCGGCGCCGACGGCAATTTTGCGTATATCGTCGGAAAGCGTGTCACTGAGCTGTGTCAACGAATCGCCGATCGATTTAAAGTCGCCGACGAACTCAACTTTCTGCTGATAGTCGAGTTTTCCCTGATTGATCGCCTCGGCGAAGCCGGCAACTTCCCGGACGGATGCCGACATGATTTTCGCGGTTTTGCCGAAGTTCTCGCAGAGCGCGCCGAGCTCGTCATCCGCGTCATAGTCAATGTCAACGTTCAGCCGCCCTTCACGCATATTACCGGACGCAATTTCAAGTTTTTTGAGCGGAACGAGGATACTCTTCGTCGTACGCCGCGTAACGAAGATCATAACAATCAGCAGTAACAGTCCGATGACGACTGCTGCTACGCACATGATATTCGTCAGGAGTGTTGTGTGTTCGATATGCAGATCGGCCGATTCATCGACGTTGTCAAGTACCGTAACGAGAGACTCGCTCATCTGCGTAAAAGCCGGCGCATAATCGGTTTTATAAATCGCCCAGGCTTCCATGCCCCGACCCTGCAGACAAAGTTCATGAATCTGCTCGATCATCTTCCGAAAATCCCCCATTTGTTCCATGGAGGCACGGACCAGTTCCTGATCGACCGACTCCGCCTTGGTCAGTGTTTTCACACCGGCTTCCATACGGCCGAGATCCGTTAAGGCGTCCTGATAATATTGTTCGACGCCGGCTTTATCTTTGTCCATCGAAGCGAGTATCATCTTACAAAGATCCCGCCCCGTGCCCTGATTGGCCTTCATCAGATCGCCGCGCATACTGACGATGCGGTATTCATTATCGATAAAACTTTTCAGGTCATCGTTGACCATATAAATGCTGACCACCGCAACAACGGCGAAAACAAAAAAACAAATACCGGATACAAACGCAATACGGTTGATGCGTCTGCCTACGGAATGGTTTGTGTTAAAGATCATATTCGTCACCTTGTTCCTTGCAATAGAGACTGAACCGTTTCGACCAGCTTATCCTTATCGAACGGTTTGACGACATAATCGGTCGCGCCCGCGGAAAGTGCCGCCATGACGGTCTGTTCCTGCCCGATCGCGGAACACATGACAACAACCGCGGACGGGTCAAAGTCCATGATTTCCTGCAGGGCATCGAGGCCGTTCTTCCCTGCCATGGTGATGTCCAGCAGCACGAGAGCCGGATGATTTTCCTTATACATCGCGACTGCCTCATTGCCGTCTTTGGCTTCGATAATCTGATTCAGCCCCGCTTCCCCCAGCGTCATGCGAATCATTTTCCGCATAAAGGCTGCATCGTCGGCAACCAGAATTAATTGACTGCTCATAAGGATTGCCCCCTTCAATAGTTTTTATAGTAAGACTGAATCATCGCGGCAAGGGAGGCAATACTGCCTTCCTTGTCAACGGCGCCGAGTTTTTTTGCTGCAAGCGGCATGCCGTAGACAACACAGCTTTCTTCGTTTTGTCCCCATGTATACGAACCCTGACGGTGCATGGCGAGAAGTCCTTTCGCTCCGTCCGAGCCGATTCCCGTCAAAATGACACCGGTCGCTTTTTTTCCGGCACATTCCGCTGCGGAAGAAAACAGGACATCCGCCGAAGGACAAAAGCCGTTGACCGGCTCGCCGGAATAGACATGTACGGCAAACGTATGATCTTTTTTCCGCAGCGCCATCTGTTTACCGGAGCACGCGACGAGAACGGTTCCGTCCCGTACCGCGTCGCCGTCCTTCGCTTCGCGGGCGTCAAACGGTGTCAACCGGTCAAGCTGCCCCGCGTAACTCGCGGAAAAACCGACCTGCATATGCTGTACGATAAGGATTCCCGGCAAATGCGCCGGATCGAGACGCTGCAATAATTCGACAGTCGCCTCGACACCGCCCATTGAAGCGCCCAAAACGATGAGACGTGTCGAAAGCCGTTGACTTCCCGACCGGGATGCCCGGATTTTCGCCGCTTCCGAGGCAGCGCCCGAGTATCTTGACCCGAGGTCTTTCAGTTTGATGGAAACCATCGTCGCAAAACGGTTGACGTCATCTTCACTGTTGAGGTTCCGACGCGGGAGCACGCTGGTCATTTTCCCGTTCGGAGCAGGATTCCCGCCGGCGGCAATCGCCAAAACGGGATAACATGCTTCGTTTTGTATCGTCTCGAGAATCGTTTTCTCTTTTCTGACGTCAGCCAGGTCAAGCAGAATGACATCCGGCTTTTCGCAGGTAATCTGCTTACCGTACGGTTTTGACGGATCCGCCGCGGTGACGCGAAACGCGCAGTCGCGCTGCAAAAGTTCTTCCCAGTCGAGCGCCGCATTTCTGTCCCGGATGACGAAAACGTGTAACGGTTTGAATGCCATCATGGCGCACCTCCTGTCTTTTGATAGACGGACGGATCAATATAGGTGAACCCCGGTATATCCCACATGAGTTCGGTATATCCAAGAAACAGGTATCCGCCCGGAAGCAGGCTCCGGTGAAACACCTCGAATGCTCTGCGCTGCGATATCGAATCGAGGTAAATCATCACGTTGCGGCAGAAAATGAGGTCATACGGTTTGGAGGGCGCCGGATCCAGCAGATTCTCGACGCGGAACTGCACCGTTTGACGCAATTTCGGTTTGACTTCGCAGCCTCCGGGAATATGGAACATATAACCACCCCGCCACGGTGCAGGCAGGCGGACATAATCCGTCATGTCATAATGACCCTTGCAGGCCTCACGTACGGCACGGCGCGAAATGTCACTGCCGATGACTTCATACGATCCCGTCAAGATTCCTTCCCGCGACGCATCTTCAAGGAGCATCGCAATATTGTACGTTTCCTGACCCGTCGAACAGCCTGCGCTCCAGACGCGGCAGGTTCCGTCTTCCGAGGCCGAGCAGGGCAGTTTTTTCTCCCGGATCAGCCGCTTCATATAGGTAAAATGACGCTCTTCACGCCAAAAATAGCTGTAA
The DNA here is from genome assembly GCA_902766015.1 of uncultured Veillonellaceae bacterium. Lineage (GTDB taxonomy): Bacteria > Bacillota > Negativicutes > Selenomonadales > Selenomonadaceae > RUG11126. The sequence goes on along the minus strand of CACXCC010000045.1, from coordinate 2,040 downwards.
TGCGTCGTTAAATGATCGACAATCGTATATCTCAGTTCATCTCCCGCCGCATCGGGCGTCATCGCGCGGTGCCAGAAATCGTCAAACGACGAAATCCGCAGCCGGAACATCAGACTGCCGATCTTGCTGTTGATTAGGTATGCCTTGTCATTCAGGTCAATCCCGCAAACATCATACATGAACTGTCTGACCTGACCGATCTGCTTCTCCGTCAGCGGCGGTGTCCTTCCGGACCGGTGTATCATATAGGCATCCCTTCTCTCTCGACGATTCGTACGAATTGGCTTAATAATAATTTTAAATTGTTCCTGATAGTTCTGTTTATATTATAACAAAAATACCATAGAAAAATTGTATTTTTTCCGTTTTTTACGGAAGAATCGGGACAAAACATAACGACAAAGAAAAAAGGCGGCCTAAGCCGTCTTTTTCGTGTCGGGATTCATCGGTCAGGAATTCGGCAAAAGCCATGCAAAATTGGCTTTTAAATAATTCCCGATCGTCTCGCCGATATACTTTTTGCCTTCGTAATCCGGGTGCAGGCCGTCTGTCGTATAATCCGCGCGGAGTTCGTGATTGCTGTCCGTCAATGCCGACGCAACGTCAACATGGTACTTCTGGCGCATAACCCAGTCTTTGACATACTCCTGATGTTTCCACCAATCCGGATACGGCGACTCGATCCCGGCGCGGTGCACCATGAGATACGGATTGATCGGCGTCGGGGTCACAAAAACCGGGATAATGCCGTACGCATCACATTTCTTCTTGATTTCCGTCAAATGCTGAACCGTACGCCAGCCGAGCGTTGACAAACGGTAATCATTGACGCCGCCCATAATGACGAGCACTTTCGGCATAAACGGCAGAACGTCCTTGTCAAACCGTTCGAGCATCGCTTCCGTCGTGTCACCGCTGAACCCGATATTCTTGACGGGAACGCCCGCATATGTCTCCCAATTGTAGCGCGTATACCCCGGCGGCACGGAAATGACGCCGCCGCCGTGCGTAATACTGTCACCGAGTGCGGCAAACGTTACCGAATGCGTTACCGTAAAACTGCTGCGTTCCGACCAGTCGGAAATCGGCGTACCGTCCTCGGCAACGGCGCGAACATGCCAATAATAACTTCCCGGGCGCGTATAGGCGCGTTCATCGTAAACGTCATATTGTCCGGCCTGAAGCGTCGTGACGAGCTCATCGCTTCCGATATTTTCGTAGAAAACCTGTACTTCGTGATGCATACACCCCGCAAGCGGAATCCACGAATAAACGGGATAGACAGGCGCGTAATCCATCGCGGTAAATTCCGTCGTCGGCTGCGGCGCCTGCGGATTGAGAACCGTTCCGTCCGTCAACGGGCGCGGCGTCGAAAACGGCGCAATCGCGTGCTGATTATAGTCGAGCGGGCAGACTTTCCAATAAAAATCCTTCGCCGTGCGGCCGTACAGACCGAGATTGAGCGTGATGCCGTTCGTATAGATATGATCCTTCGTCAGGACAATATCGGACGGCGTATCCTCGACCGAGGAAAGCAGGACGAGCTGATACTGAACCGCGCCCGTTACGACCGGCCATTCGATGCGTACGGACGAAATTTCTGTCTGTGCGGCCGCGGCGCTTTTCGCCGAATCGGCTTTCACGGTTTCTTTTGCCTTTTTCGCGGCTTCGGCACGCGCTTTTTCCTCGGCGGCTTTTTTCGCGGCCGCTTCTTCCGCTTTCTGTTTTTCGGCAGCTTCTTCCTTTGCGGCCGCTTCCTCTGCGGCGCGAACGAGTTCTTCGGCCGAGACCGTCTGCTGCGCGTTTGACGTGTCGGCTTTTGACGTGTCAGTCTGCTTTTCCGGCATGTCAATGGCGATGACACGGCTTCCCGACGCTTCCTGCTGTGAGGAATCCGTATGATGATGACGCGCCAGAGCCGTATTCATTGACGTCAAAAGCGTCAGTCCGAGACAGGCCGTTCCGAGGAGCAGCCAGCGTTTTTTATGTTTCATTGCGATTTTACGTTCCTCTCTCCGTTACCGGTCAAAAAATTCGCCC
>CACXCC010000044.1 GCA_902766015.1 uncultured Veillonellaceae bacterium | reverse complement strand
GCTCACTTATTATGGTAATCCATTTTGGTATGAGGTGGGTCATTTTTTTCCGGCCCTTTGGGTCAATTATAGTCCGGCCTTAACATACGGTACGTGATACGTTATATAAAGGCATGAGCTTTGCCGGTGATACGGGGACAACGATCAATAAAAAGATGGATTCGACGTTGACTGTTTCCGGCGGTGCCACAGATAAAGATCTGAGCGAAAATAACATTAATGTTAACGCTGACGGTAATAATGTACTGTCGATTAAATTGGCAAAAGAGGTTACGGGACTGACCAGCGTGAGTGCCGTAGATGGAACAAACACAACAAAATTGGATAGTACAGGTTTGTCTGTTAATAATATGAAATTCGTGACGGAATCCGGTTTAGATGCCAACAATCTCAATATCACGAATGTAGAAGAGGGCGATATTTCCAGTGCGTCTTCTAAGGAAGCCGTCAACGGCGGCCAGTTGTATACAACGAATCAAACGGTTAAACGTAATACCGAAGCAATTAATTCTAACGATAGAGATATTGCAGCCTTGCAGGAAGGATGGAATCTCGGAACAAATACAGTAACCGACTCTACAGGGCTAGCTACAGACACCACGACAGTCGACCCGATTAAAGCGGGAAAAACATTGACCGTCAAAGCGGGAAATAATATTTCGGTAGGCAAAACGGCAGATACAGATGGTAATACAGATCTTACGATTGCACTCCGTGATGAAGTAACCATTGGATCCGGCAATAATGCTATTACCATCAATGGAACTGATGGAACTGTATCCGGTCATAATTTTACTATTAACGGGAAATCCGGTGACATGCGCCTCGGAGGGACAACAACGCCGACGGTAAAAATTTCCGGAAACTCCGGTAATGCTCAGTTTGGCAAAGTGGTAATTAATGCTTCTAATGGTACAGTAAACAGTTTAAGTAACACGAAATGGGATATCCGGAATATTACATCCGGTCAGGCAGCTACGGAAGATCAGCTGAAAGAAGCTATTGAACAGATGGGCAATTGGACCGGTACGGGCGGGACTACAAAGGTCGAAGCCGGTAGAAATACCTACGTTGACGGATTAGGAACGAAGGAAACACCATATAAAGTCAATGTCACGCAGACGTTGACGGATATGCGGGAAGTCGATCTGGTCAGCGATGATTATGCCGGTGGTACAAATCCGAATGCCGCAAAAGGCAAACTGGATTCCAGCGGACTCTCCTTCTGGACCAAGGAAAATACAACGACTACAACAACGACGGACCCGAGTGACTCCACTAAGACGATTACGACGGAGTCAATCATGGATCCGACAAAAGTCGTCAGCGTCACGGTTGATGGTGGAATCAGCGCCGGTATGCAGCAGGTAAAAAATGTCAAGAGCGCGATAACGAAAAGTGATGAAACGACAGCCGCTGCATTTGAAGCAAGCTTAAATACAGCAAAACAAACGACCCCGAACAGCGCTACCACTATTGAAGATTTGTCGAATACCTACAATGCAATAAAATCGTTAGGCGTCGACTATGTCGGGAATGATACGGCAACCGAGACGAATGCCATTGTCCATCAAGATCTGGGCAGCACAATGAAAATTCAGGGCGGCATGGATAAAACCGATATTACAAATGACTCCGTATCGGGAGATAATCTTGCTGTCCGCAAAAATGCCGCCGGTGACGGACTGGATATTGTCATGACGAAGACGCCTGCTTTTTCTAAGGTTATTGCGGGAACTCTAAATGCGGATAAATCTGCGTCTGCAACAGCTGTGACGATCAGTGATACCGGTGTGCAGGTCGGCGATAAGACATATTTGAATCAAGACGGCCTGAATGCGAACAGTCAAGTTATTACGAACGTTGCCAGTACCATTGAATCGGCTTTGGGGGATACTTGGGCTGAAAAATTAACAAATGCTTCGGCCGCGAACTCGACAGTCCGGAATAATGCCGTCAACGTATCAGATTTGAATGAGGTCTATAATACGGCAAAGAAGATGACGAGCGTAGTAGCCGGAGATAATATCAATGTGACGCAGACTGCGAATACATCCGGCGGAACGGATTATACCGTACAATTGGCCAAAATTGTTGAAATGGGTGATGAACAGCACAAAGTCAAACTGGACAGCACAGCCGGCACAGTGCAGGCAGGCAGTGTCGTCATCGGCAAGGACGCTTCCTTTAGCAATCGAGACACGATTACGGGACTTGATAATGCGGATTGGGATGTTGACACGATCGATAAAGATGATGCCACAACGTATGTATCCAAACGAGCTGCTACAGAAGACCAATTAGCAAAAGTCAGCACGGTTGTAAAGACGAATAAGATGAATATTGACCAAAACGCTTCCAATATCTCCAATTTACAAACAACGGTTGCTAAAGGCTTTAATTTTACCGGCGATGATACGGCAGTTAAAGTGAATAAACAGTTGGGAGATACTATTTCTATCGTTGGCGGTCAGCAGGATATCACGAAGCTGTCTGATGGCAATATCGGCGTTCTGGTTGATAACACGACAAATAATTTACACGTACGCTTGGCAAAAATGGTGAATGTCGAGTCCGTCACAGCAGGGGATTTGGATCCCGATTCTACGGCTCCAAAAGCCGTCATCAGCGGCGCCGGTATTCAGTTCGGTGACAAGACGTATATCAGCAGTACAGGTTTGAATGCCAATGACCAAAAGATTATCAATGTAACGGATGGTACGGAAGCACATGATGCGGTCAATGTCAGTCAGCTCGAAGCTGCTAAAACAGAATTGACAAACAACGGCGTGCGCTATGCGGGCGATATCGGAAATGAATTCACGCAGAAATTAGGTAATACCGCAACGACAGCAATGACGATTACCGGCGGTGTAAAAAATGCAACCGATTTGGCCAGCGGCGCCAATGTCGGTGTTATTTCTGACGGTGCAGGGTCTCTGAAAATTCAGCTTGCCAAGAAATTGACCGATTTGGAAAGTGTAACAACAAACGGTGTCACGATCAGCGGAACAAATACAAATATCACGTTGAATAGTGACGGCCTTGACATGAATAACAAACCGATTACAAATGTCGGAAGCGGCTTAGGAAATACAGATATTCTTAAAGCCGGTGGAGATACGCTGAACAATGTTGCGACAGTCAGTGACTTGAAAACCGTTGCGGAAATTGCGGCTCAGGCACGGACCGAAGTCAAATCGGCAGACAAGAGCCTCACCGTCACGGAATCGACGGCAGTCGATAATGCCAATAACAAATCCTATGACGTGTCCATTACCCAAGCCACTCTGTCTACGGATACCAATGGCGCTGTCACCGTAACAAATGCAAAGACGAAAGATGCGAATGGCCAGACTATTGATAACGAAAACTCCTTCGTCACCGGCAATACGGTAAAAGATGCTATCAACAATTCCGGCTTCAATCTGACCACGGCAGAAAATGGTACCGAAAGCGGTACATCCGAACTCATCAACCCAGGCGATAAAGTAACTCTGGACGCAGGAAATAATATGTCCATCACCCAGACGGGAGGCAAGATCACCTTTGCCACCACCTCTGAACTGAAAGGTATTTCCAAGATTTCCAATAATGATAGCGATGACACCAAGAAGACGGAAATCTCTCTGGGGGATAAGACAGTTACTCTGAATGAATCTTCCCTTACTGGTCTTAAAGATGGTACAGTTGGTAAGGATTCTAAAGATGCTGTTACGGGCAATCAGTTGCAGAATACGATTGACACAGGCCTTACCTTCGAGGGAAATTACGGAGATACTGTTCAGCGTGCATTGGGAACTACGCTCAAAATAACAGGAGGACTTGATTCCGGTCTTTATACATCTGAGATAGGCCACAAAGATGATAATCCTAAGCAATCTGCTGTTTCCTCTCAGAACATCGGCGTGAGAAAAAATAACACTGGCGATGGATTGGAAATTGTCATGACTCAGCAACCGACATTTTATGCGTTAGGTGCGGGTGTGTTTAATGGTGCTACGAATCCACAGAATTCAAAGGAAAGTTCTGTTATCATTGGTAGAGATGGTCTTTTTGTTGGCGGTAAAAAATACATAAATAATACAGGCATCAATGCTAATGACAATAAAGTTACTCGTGTGTCAGCCGGAACAATCAGTTCGACATCAGCAGATGCGGTAAATGGCAGTCAGCTTTATACTGTCCAGCAAAAAGCAGAAGCTCATAGCACTGTCAGCGTTGGCGGTAATACCGCTTCTACCGATAATACTGATATCAACGGCGGAAATCTTGTTCTGAAAAGAACTACCGAGAATAATGCACATAACTATGATGTAGCTCTTAATAAGGACGTAGTACTCGGTAGTACAGGCAACGGTAATGGCGGAACTCTCCAAGTTATCAATGATGGCGCTACGGGAGATCATAACGATATTAAAGTTTCAGGAACTGTTAATAATGAATCTCGCGACTTCATCACTATTGGTTCACAGCTTACTAATACGGACGGACAGGGGGCTGTAACGGGCGGTCAAGGATTTATTAAATTTACCGAAGTGAAAGGATCTGACGTCACTTCTACTCGCCTGAGTCAGAGTATGAATGATACCGACGTTTATGGCCGGATTGCTCCGCGTATGGCATATACCGTTAACAAAGATAGCACAAACACACCGGTCGGTGAGGGCAGCTATAATCTCGCTACACTCCAAGATGGTACTGTTTATGCAGGTGATATTAGCGGTACAAACAGCTCCGACAAAAAGATCCAGATGCCGCTTAATTCAACACTTACCGTCACCGGAGGAGTTGTTGAATCTGGCAACCTGACTAATGGAAATATCGGTGTCGTTGCTTCGCAGACTCAAATGACTGTTGGTACGAATAAATATACCACTGCTGGGCAATTGGAGTTGAAGCTGGCGAAGGATCTTAAGGGAATTACGTCTATTTCCAATGGAGCAACGGATGAAACGAAGATTTCTTTAGGGGATGTTCAAGGTAGTAAGGTTGTTACGCTGAACAGTGCAAAAGTAACGGGATTGGCGGATGGTGGAATCAAAGAGAACTCTACTGATGCTGTAACGGGTGGTCAAATTTATACAAAACTTGCCGATCTGAATTCTTCCATTTCCTCAAAATCGGATTATCGTCTTATCCAATCTACGGCAGAAGATGGAGCATATACTGTTAGCGATGCAGGCGAAGTAACTCTCACAGTTCAAGATGGGAACGATACTTCGAAGAAAGGAACCGTTACGATCAAAGATGTAGCGTCAAAGGCAAAACTGGAAGACCTTACCGGAAGAGTAAACACTGCTGAAGGAAAAATTACCAATAATACTACGGCTATTGGTGAAAATAAGACAGCTATTGCCGGCAATACTGCAAATATCACAACGAACAAAAATTCGATTTCTGTCAACACTACTAATATTAGCAACCTCAAGAACCTTTCTAATATTTCTAATGATGGTAAAGACGTTATCACGGGGCTTACTGAAGTCAAAGGTATTGGCAATGTTATTGTAACTCCTGAACTCGATGAAAATACAAGAAAGAAAACCTATACAGTCTCTGTGGATTCAACCGGTGCCGTTGTAAAAGATGAAACAAAACTCGTAACAGGCGGTACTGTATATAATGCAATTGTTGCTCATGATTACAGTGCAGGCGATGGAATTGAAATTGGCACGGATCGCAAGATTTCTGCTAAAATTGCAGAAAACAGCGGCCTCGAAGTTAAAACAGACGGAATCGCGATCAAGACTGACAATGCCAGCGGACTCAAACTGGGCACTGATGGAATTTCCGTCAAGGCAAAAGACGGCGGTGGAATTACAGTTGGCGAAGATGGTCTGTTAATCAATACCGATGCAATCAAGGGCGCTATTAATACGACTACAGAAGTTACCGTCGATGGAAATATGACTGTTACTGATACCGGCACAAGTGGTAATCATATTTATGCACTTGGCGTAAAAACGGATGGATCGGTTGCTGCGAACGATAACGGTATTATTTCCGGCGGTACATTGTACAATGAAGTTCATGCGGCTCCTGCAGAAGGACAGACTTTCAAATATATCAGTTCGGATAACACGGTTGGTGCTAATCTGGCGGCTTTGGATAAGCAGACCGGGACAAATGCTGAAAATATTACGAAGAATGCCGGCGATATCACGACTATCAATAATACGCTGAATGGCGGACTGAACTTCAAAGGTGATGCTGATGATTCTTCTGTAAACAAAAAACTTGGTGAAACGTTAGATATCAAGGGCGGTGCAGCTGGTGAACTCAGCGATAATAATATCGGCGTTGTAAAAGATGGGGATGACCTGAAAGTCAAATTGGCCAAATCCCTGGCTGGACTCAGTTCTGTCACTTCGAACGCTTACCATGCAGTTACCACAGATTCTGAAAACAACAAACACACCACTACGATTTCGGGTGATACGCTTTCTGTCGATGGCGGGGTATCCATTACGAAGGGGAAAATTACGAATGTCCTGACGGATTCCATTACCGGTGATACGGATGTTACGAACAAGAAATATGTAGATGACAAGATTACTTCTGTTACTACAAACGCAACGGACTATCAGCTTGTATCGAAAGGTGATGGCTATACTATTGATAATAATGGTAATGTAATTCTTGAAGTGAAGGATAGTAATCATCCTGATGCTAAAGCTAAACAGGTTACCATCAAGGGCGTGGCAAGTAAATCCGTTGTAGATGGACACACTACGGATATTACGAATCTGAAAGATCTTTCTAATATCACCGATTCCGGCAAATCCGTAGTGAAGAATCTGGCAAAAAAAGCGATTTCCGTAACCGGTGATTCCAATGTAGTTGTCTCCAAAGATGCCACTGATGCAGGCAAATATTCCGTGAAACTGGCAGATACGTTGAATATCGGTGAGAATCACAAAGTCACTATTAATGGCAATGATGGCTATGTAACGGGATTGACGAATACGACTTGGAGCGGTACGGCTGTTTCCGGTCGTGCGGCAACGGAAGACCAGTTAGCTGCAGTACAGCAGGAGGCAAACTCGAGCTTGACAAATGCCACTTTCGGTCTTACTGGAGATTCCGGGACAGATTCCGTCACAAATAAAGTGAATAACACCGTTCAGGTCAAAGGCGACAAGAATATCACCAGCACCGTAGTAGAAGAAAATGGCTCCAAATCGCTCCAGATTGCTTTGAAAGATCAAGTGGAAATCGGGACCAGCGTGAAAGTGGGTGACAAAACCACCATTACCAACGGCAAAGCGGAACTGGGAAAAGTAACGATTGACGGTCATGCAGGTAACGGCGAAATTGTCGGATTGACGAATACAACCATTGACGGCGAGGACTTTGGCAAAAAAGGCCGGGCAGCTACGGAAGAACAGCTTCTTTTAGTTAAGGATGCGGTAGAAAAAACCGGCACCGGCCTTGCCAATGCGAAATTCGGACTTACAGGAGATTCCGGAACCGATGCAGTGGCGGATAATGTCAATAAAACGGTTCAGGTCAAAGGTGATAAAAACATTTCCAGCACTGTAGTTGATAGCGGCAAGGCTCTGCAGATTTCGTTGAAAGATGACGTGTCGGTTAATAACAGCCTGAAAGTGGGCGATAAAACGACGATTACCAGCGGTAAGGCTGTACTGGATCAGGTGACCATTGACGGAACAAAAGGTAATGTTGATGCTGTGAAATTCAGCGCCGGCGACACCGTCATGGACAAAACCGGTGTAACAGCGGCACAGTTCGTTTCCGGAAACACGACAGTTGACACGAGCGGCATTTCGGTCAAGACCGGCAGAACATTTGACGATGGTTCGCCGAATGATATCACGGTCAAAGACAATGACGTCAACATGGCGGGGAACCAGATCCACAATGTTGCGCCGGGCACGCACAGCGGTGACGCGGCCAATATTGATCAGGTTCAGGCGCTTGCGGGCAGTGTCAGCCATTCGATCAACAAACTCAGCAACCGCGTCAATCGTGCGGGAGCCAATGCCGCGGCGCTTGCGGGACTGCATCCGATGGATTTTGACCCGGATGACAAACTTGACATTGCAGCCGGATACGGCAACTACCGCGGCGCGAATGCCGTTGCTGTCGGTGCGTTCTATCGTGCGGACGAGAATACGATGGTCAGCGTCGGCGGATCGCTCGGCGGCGGCGAAAATATGGTGAATGCGGGCATTACGCTGAAGCTCGGCAAGGGAGGACATACGTCGGATACGCGCCTTGCGATGGCGAAGGAGATCCGGGATCTGCGTCAGGTTGTCGCGTCCCAGAATGCGGAGATGCAGCAGATGAAGGCCGTTATCAACAAGATCGCCGGCAGTGCGGTTCTTGACGTTGACTCCTCGGCGCTGTTCCCGGATGTCCCGGCGAACCATTGGGCTTATGATTATGTCACGAAGCTCGCACAGGCGGGCGTGCTCACGGGCGATCCGGACGGAACGTTCAACGGCAACCGCATGATGACGCGCTACGAGTTCGCAGCCGTTGTTTATCGCGCGATTATGGGCGGAGCGGCTTCGCATCCGGAACTTGACGCGGACGGCGCACTCAACCGCCTCGCCAAGGAGTTCGAACCGGAGCTCAAATACATCCGCATTGACACGGTCAAAACGCACAAAGACGGCTCGCCCGCCATTGAGCGCGTCCGTGTGAACGGTTGACATCAGGTTTACAGTTTTCTCAGACTCTCAGGGAGTTATCTCCTTGGGAGTCTTTTTTTTGTAAACGATTGACGCGTCAGATAGACAAAATGGAATATATTTTGACATGAAGCAGGAAAATGTACATATTAGGGAGAATGTCTATACTGTAGATTTATCATATAAACAGAGAATGATTTACGATTGACATGTACAATCCGTGAATCGTCCTTTGCCGTTGACACGAAGGAAGGATGTGACGGTCATCGAACGGGATATGGCGTATGACATGCTGGTCTATCAGGTGAAACAGGAATTGCGCACGGGCGGGAGATCGGAAGGAGGAAGGTCCTCCGCCGTGGTGCGGCTCGTCGATCGGATTTTGCAGGACGGGATTCGCGGCGGGGCGAGTGATATTCATCTCGAGCCGGAGGAGACGGGACTGCGTCTGCGGTATCGATTTGACGGGCGGCTTGTCGAGAGTCCTCTCTCGCTTCCGCTCGCGTTTCAGGGGGCGATGGTTGCGCGCCTCAAAGTCATGGCAGAACTTGACATTGCGCAGAAGCAGAGGCCGCAGGACGGTCATATCCGGTTTGACGCGGACGGCGTGACGGTCGATTTGCGCGTTTCGTGTGTACCGGTGATCGGCGGCGAGGCCGTTGTCGTGCGCGTGATGAACGGTTCGGGCGAGGCACTCGCTCTCGTGGATGTCGGATTTACGGAGGCGAATCTGGCGCGGTTTCGCGGGCTCATTCACCGACCTGCGGGGCTTGTTCTTATTTGCGGACCGATGAATTCGGGCAAGACGACGACACTTTACGCGGCGCTCGGGGAGATCGGCGACGCGTCAAGGAGTCTCGTGACGATTGAGGATCCCGTGGAGCGGCGGCTTGCGGGTGTGCGTCAAATTGAGCTCAATGTCCGTGCGGGCTTGACATTTGCCGAGGGATTGCGGGCGATTTTGCGTCAGGATGCGCAGACGATTCTGCTCGGTGAGGTGCGTGATGAGGAAACGGCACAAATGGCGGTCCGAGCGGCACTTACGGGTCATTTGCTGATGACGACGCTCCATACGCCTGACGCGCCGTCCGCGGTACATCGACTGCTCGATATGCGTGTCAAGCCGTATTTACTCGCGGGCGTACTCGGAGGAGTCTGCGCGCAGAGACTCGTGCGGCGGCTTTGTCCGCATTGCCGGGAGGCGTATGACGTGACGTCAGATTCGGCGGAGGCGGCGGTTCTCGGGCGGCACTATCGTGAGGGGATGCGGCTTTACCGCGCGAAAGGATGCCCCGCTTGTCACGGGCGCGGGTATAAAGGAAGGATCGCGCTGCAGGAGATTTTGACGGTCAGCCGGGAGCTGCGAAACCGTATCCGCGTGGGCGTTGCGGCTGACGAACTGCGGGATCTCGCGCGGAAGGAAGGCATGGTGACACTGCGGGAGGACGGGATCATGAAAGCGACGGCGGGACTGACGAGTTTGGAGGAAGTCAACGAGGTGGTTTATGGCGGCGAATGATCTTTTCCGGTGGGAATGTTGTTTAAAGTCAGCCGTGGAGCGGCGGGTTTCCGATCTGCATCTGGCGGCGGGACAGCGCGTCTGGGAGCGCCTTGACGGTCGGATGGTTCCGCTTGAGGGGCGGATTTTGACGTCAGATGACGTATGGGCGGTTCTGCTCACGATGACAAACGAAGTGCAGCGCGAACGGCTGGAGCGGGAACGCAGTCTTGACATTTCGTGGGAGGCGGAGGGGGCGCGGTTTCGTGTCAATATCTATTACCAGCGGGGGAATCCTGCGCTTGCGCTCCGATTACTCCCGTTTGTGATCCCGACGCCGGATGAGATCGGAATGCCGTGGGCGCTTCGGCGGTTGATTGCGGCGGAAAACGGTCTGATTCTCGTCTGCGGTCGTACGGGTTCGGGCAAAACGACAACGCTCGCGTCTTTTTTGGCGGCCGCGGCGGAGACGTCAAGGCATATTTTGACGCTCGAGGATCCCGTGGAGTTTTTGCTGCCCGCGGAGCGGTCACTGATCAGTCAACGCGAGTGGGGGAAGGATTTTTTCTCGTTTCCGCGGGCGCTCCGCGAGGCGTTGCGTGAGATGCCGGATATGATTCTCGTCGGTGAGATCCGTGACGCGGAAACGATGGCAACGGCGCTCGCGGCGGCTGAGGCGGGCGTTCTCGTTCTCGGGACGCTTCACAGCCGCAGTGCGGCGGAGGCGGCACTGCGCGTCGAGGGACTTTTCCCCACGGGTCAGCGCGACAGCGTGCGTGATCAGTTTGCCGCGGTTTTGACGGGGATTGTCGCGCAGAAACTCGTGTCAAAGGTTGACGGCGGGAGAACCGCAGTGAGTGAGGTTCTGCTGCCTGTCCCTGCAGTGCGGAGTCTCATCCGTCAGGGGAAGTACAGTCAACTCGCGGGGACGATGCTGAGTCACGCGCGGATCGGGATGCAGACCGCGTCAATGGCGGCGAAGGATCTTTGGCATCGCGGCGTGATTTCGGAGGATGTTTACCGGGATTTGGAGCGTGAGGAAGGAGGTGGAAACGGTTATGGCGTCATTTCGGTATCAGGCGCGCAATCGTCAGGGGGAGTCGTTTACGGGAACCGTTGACGCGGCGACGATCGCCGAAGCCGCACGTATCGTGCGCGGACGCGGACTTTGGGTGACGCAGGTCGAAGTGCCGGAAGTAAGACGTCAAACCGGCTGGCGTCAAATACTGGAGCGTCCGCGAAAAGATGAAGGGATTTTGCTCCTCAGTCAGCTCTCGGCACTCATGGAAGCGGGGCTTCCTTTACACGAAGCGCTTCGGACTTTAGCAGATGACGGCGGCGGTTCGACGGGGCGTCCGGTCAAGTCAACGGATGTGACGTCAGAGGCGGCGTTGTCCGATGACGATTTGTTTATTCGCGCGTTTTCCGCCCGTCGGCGTTTGACGCCCGATTCACGGCGTAAACGGAAAAATAAACTCGCGGACGGTCTCTACCGCGAAGTAGCGCGCGGCGTGCCGTTTTCGGCGGCGCTTTCGCGCGATCCGCAGCTTTTTCCTCCTGTTATGACGGCGATGGCCGCGGCGGGAGAGGAAAGCGGCAGACTCACGGAGATTCTCGCCGATCTCGCAAAATCCGCGCGTCAGTCGGCGCAGGAACGGGAAAAGACGAAGTCATTGCTGCTCTACCCTGTGATCCTTCTTGTCACCGTGCTTGCCGTGACGACGTTTATGAGTCTTTTTGTGCTGCCGGTTTTCGCGTCAATTCTCGCGGAGAGCGGCATGGCTCTGCCGCTTCCGACGCGGATTTTGCTCGCGTTTGCGGGTGTTCTCGGCGGTTCGGGCGGGCTTATTTTGCCGATCGGTGTCCTTGTTTTGACGTTGACATTTGCGGCACTCTATCGGCGCAGTGAGTCGGTACGTTTTGCCGTCGGGAGGTTGACATTGACACTGCCGCTGTTCGGCAAGGTGCTGCTTTATCGGGATTGGAGCAATGTCCTCCGGACGCTCGGGCGGCTTCTCGCGAGCGGAATTCCTCTTCAGCGTGCACTTGACCTCGCGGCAGGGACGGCCGCCAACTGTGTCATCCGTCAGGATATCCGTCGTGCGCGGGAATCCGTCCAGTCCGGGCGAACACTGACGTCGGCGCTTGCCGCGTCAACGTTTTTGCCGCCGATTGTACGGCGACTCATTTTTGCGGGCGAACAGGCCGGGGATCTCGAGACGATGCTTTCGCAGGCTTCCGCGTACTGCAGCAGGCTTGCGCTGACACGGACGGAACGGCTTCAGACGCTCATCGAACCCGCCATGGTATTTTTCATCGGCGGTCTCGTCTTTTTCTTTGTGCTCGCGCTCATTTTACCGCTCCTCACGCTCATGGATTCCGTGACGTGACCCGTGTGTCATGGTATAATAAAAGTAGTTTTTACTTTTACTTTACCCATGGAGGATCACTTATGGAAATTGACGAAATCGTGCACATGCTCCTGCACGCCCTCAGTGAAGATTCCGTCGGTGAACGGCTTGACAGCGCCAAGTCACAGCAGGAAGTCTATGCAATTCTCAGTGAGATCCCGTATTTTACGCTCTCGATGGAGGAGTTTCAGGCCGGGATTCGCGAATTGCGTCAGATGAAAGAGGACGAGTAAGCTATGAGTGAAGCGAAACATGCCATTCCGCGCCGTGAAGATGCGCCGGCGGCGGAGAAATGGAATTTAAATGATATTTTTGACTCCGTTATTGAATGGACGCTCGCGCGGGACAGTCTGCCGATGCTGTTTGACTCGATTCGTTCGTATCAGGGGAAGCTCGGCGATCCGCAGCAGCTGCTCGATTGTTTTGAGGCGGTCGACCTGATGGACATTCGTTTGAGTTCCGTGTACGCATGGGCGAAGATGCGCGCGGATACGGATGCGACGAATACGGCTTATCAGGCGCAGGTGGAAAGTGTGGCGCCGCTTCTTGACCAGGCCGGTGCGGCGTGTTCGTTTATCAATCCGGAATTGCTCGATCTCCCGGACGAACAGCTTGCCGCGATGCCGGATGCACTTCCGGCACTGAAAAAATACAAGTTTCTGTTTCAGGAGATTGTCCGCACGCGTGAGCATGTTTTGCCGCAGGATATTGAGACGATTCTCGCGCAGACGGGTGAACTCCGCGCCGCGGGATCGAATGCCTACTACGCACTCATCAATGCGGACATGAAGTTCCCGGACACGCTCGGGGAGGACGGGCAGAAGGTGCCGCTTTCCGTGAGTCGATTTATGACACTGCAGCGTTCGAAGAACCGCGAGGTGCGTAAACAGTCGTTTACGAATCTCTATGATACATATCTTTCGTTTCGCAATACGTTTGTTTCGACGTATCAATCGTCAGTCAAGGCGCATCAGTTTATCAACCGCGTGCGCCATTTCCCGTCGATGATTGCGGGCTCGCTTGACGTCGGCAATATTCCGCTGTCGGTTTATGACCGGACGATCGAGGTGACGCATGATTTTTTGCCGCTTTTGCATCGCTATATGGAGACGAAGCGGCGTCTGCTCGGGATCGATCAGGTTCATATGTACGATCTCAGCGTGCCGATCGTTGATCATCCGCAGGAAACGTATTCGTTTGAGGATGCGCGCGCGATCCTGCAGGAAGCGCTCGCTCCGCTCGGTCCGAAGTATCTCAATGACATTGACGAAGCGCTCGAAAGCGGCTGGGTTGACCGTTGTGAAAATCAGGGGAAATGCAGCGGTGCGTATTCGTGGGGCGTTTACGGGGCGCATCCGTATATCCTCATGACGTGGAACAATACGTATGAGTCTGTTTCAACACTCGCGCACGAACTCGGTCATTCGATGCACAGTTATTACAGTCACCGGGATCAGCCGTATCCGACGTCGGCGTATACGATTTTCTGTGCGGAGACGGCGTCGCTGACGAACGAAAATCTGCTCCTCGAGTACATGCTCGAGCATGCCTGGGGGCAGGAGCGTTTGTATTATTTGAATCTTTATCTCGAGCAGATCCGTACGACGGTGTTCCGTCAAGTCATGTTCGCGGAGTTTGAAAAGATCACGCACGAGACGATCGAAAAGGGCGATCCACTCACGGCGGACTTTATCGAAAAAACGTGGATGGATCTCAACCGCGCGTATTACGGTGACCAGGTTGTCGTTGACGACAGTCTGCGCGGTGAATGGTCACGGATTTCCCATTTTTACAATCCGTTTTATGTTTATCAGTACGCAACGGGATATGCGGCAGCAATGACGCTTTCGTATCATTTGCGTACGCAAGGGGAACCGGCACGCGAAAAATATCTCCGCTACCTCAGCAGCGGCGGGTGCGATTATTCGATCAATCTGCTCAAAAATGCCGGCGTTGACATGACGAGCCGCGCGCCGTTTACGATCACGTTCCGCAAGTTCCGTGCCTGCCTCGATGAGCTCGAAAAATTTCTGCCCGGAATTTGATGACTGTCAAGGAAAAATACTTGCACCCCATGTTAGTTTGTGGTAGAATGTCTGTATTGTGTTCCGGGGAGACTGTGTCCCCGCTGAAGAAGGAGGTGTAACACATGGCAACTATTTGTGAAGTTTGCGGCAGAGGTGAGCTCGTTGGCAACAACGTCAGCCACTCCCATCTGAAAACGAGACGCGCTTGGAAACCGAACATTCAGCGTGTACGCGCTGTTGTAAACGGCGAAGTCAAACGTGTCAACGTCTGCACGCGCTGCCTGCGTTCTGGTAAGGTTCAGCGTGCCCTCTGATTTGCGCATAATATCAGAAGCTGATATATCATAAAATAAGCTCATCCCTTTTGAAGGGGTGGGCTTATTTTATAGGGTCGGGAAAGGAAACGGATTATGAATGTTCTGTGGCTGGCCGTCAATGCCAAGTATTCGCATACGTCGCTCGCGGTGCGGTATCTGCGCGAGTGTGTGCCGGGATCGCGGATTTCGGAGCTCAGTATCAATGAGCCTCTGCTGGACATGCTCGGCGCGATCGCGGATGAACGGCCGCAGGTACTCGGGATTGCGTGTTATATTTGGAATATCGAGCCGATCAAACAGCTGCTGCGCCTGCTCGCGGAGGCGATGCCGGATCTCACAATCATTTGCGGCGGTCCGGAGGTTTCGTATGACACGAAGGAGTTTATGACGGCGTTTCCGATGGTTGATTTCGTTGTGCGCGGCGAGGGGGAAGAGGTATGCCGGGAGCTCGCAAAGCGGGATTTTTGCGTAGATGAGGATATTCCGGGACTTGCGTGGCGCGGTGCTGACGGCACGATTCATGTCGGCCGCGACGTCACCGTTGCCGATTTGACCGCAATCCCGTTCCCGTACCGCGATGAGGAAATGGATGCGATCAAGGAGCGGATTCTTTACTACGAAACGACGCGCGGCTGTCCGTTTTCCTGCGCGTATTGTCTGTCCTGTGCGACGGCGGGCGTGCGTTTTTTGCCGCTGGAGCGCGTGTTTCGTGAGCTTGATTTCTTTGTGCGTCACGATGTGCGTCAGGTCAAATTCGTCGACCGCACATTTAACGCGAAAAAATCCCATTTCCTGCCGATCTTGAAATGGCTGCTTGCCCTGCCGGATACCTGCCGCACGAATTTCCATTTTGAGGTCGCGATCGATTATCTCGACGATGATGTGCTTGACGTCATGTCAAAGCTGCCGCCGGGGCGCATCCAGCTCGAAATCGGCATTCAGTCGACGAATGAGACGACGCTTGCCGCCGTTTCGCGCGTCAATCATTGGGAGGAGATCCAGAGTCATATCCGGCGGATTTTGTCGTTCCACAATATGCATTTGCACGTTGACCTCATCGCGGGACTGCCGGGGGAGGGGCTTTCGTCCTTTCATCAGTCGTTTAATGATGTCTACGCATTGCAAACCGATATGCTCCAGCTCGGATTTTTGAAATTCCTGCGCGGCGCGACGATGATGAATCTCGTAAGGCCTTACCATTACCGCTATATGCCGATGGCGCCGTATGAAGTGCTCTCGTCCGATGCGCTGACCTATCCCGAGATCCTTTGGCTCAAGCGGTTTGAGGCTGTTTTTGAGTATTATTACAACGCCGGGCGCTGCCGGAAAACGGCGTCCTATCTTATCGCGGCGCACGAAAACGATGACGCGTTTGCCTTTTGGCAGCATTTGACGGACTGGTGGATTGGCAAGGGCTATCACCGTGTCGGACATGCGACGAAAAATCTGTACGCCTATCTCATGGAATATGCGCAGACGGAGTACGGGGAGGACGAATGTCTCATGGACAATCTGCTGCGCTACGATGCACTGCTCGCGGATAACGGGCGGATCCGCCCGACATTCCTTGCATGGAATATGGAAACGTACCAGTATGCGACGGCGCCGTTTTGGCGCGGCGAAACGGTTACGGATTATCTGCCCGGGTTCGTGTTTAAAAACTGGCGCGATGTCCGCACGCATCACCATATCGAGGTGTTTGACGTTGACGTCAGACGGCTCATCGAAACGGGGGAACGGCTCGACCGCAAAACGCCGCTACTCTTTTCGTTTACGCCGCACGGGACAACGTGTCAAACGATAACGCTGGAGGGACTCGGTAATGCATGAGGATGAAGTCTACCGCACATTTTCTTCCTATTTAAAAGAGCGTTACGGTAAAAAAGTCTACAAACTCCCGATTGCGCTCCCCGTGACATGTCCGAACCGCGACGGCAAACTCGGCACGGGCGGGTGTACATTCTGCGGCTCCATCGGTGCGGGATACGAGGACATGCCGCCTTCAGTGCCGATCGCCGAACAGATCCGTCAAAATAAAGCGCATATCGTACCGAAGTATAAGGCGGAACTCTTTATCCCGTATTTCCAGAATTTCACGAACACCTACGCGCCGACAGAACGACTCCGCGATTGGATCGACGAGGCCGCCGCGGGCGGCGACATCGCGGCAATTTACATTTCGACGCGTCCCGACTGTGTCAGTGAGGAAAATCTGACACTTCTCGAGGCGGTGCAGGAAAAATACGGCATTGACATCTGCGTCGAACTCGGCCTGCAGAGCACGAACGCGCACACGCTCGCACGCATTCACCGCGGACATTCGCTCGCGGAATTTATCGACGCCGTACTGCGGATTCGCGCGCATCATCTGCAGTCCTGCGCGCATATCATCATCGGCCTGCCCGGTGAGGACCGGCTTGACATTCTCGAGGACGCAAAGGTTCTCTCCGCACTCCGCGTCGATCAGGTCAAACTGCATGCGCTCTATCTCGTCAAGGGCACGGAAATGGCGCGGCAGTACGAAGCCGGCGAGATCGAACTGATCAGCCGCGAGGAGTATGAGGCGCGCGTCATCCTGTTCCTCGAACACCTCGCGTCGCGCATTGTCGTCCAGCGTCTCATCGGGCGCGCACCCGCGAGCCATACGATCATGGCGAACTGGCACACCGGCTGGTGGAAAATCCGCGACCACATCGTTGATGTCATGCGCGAACGCGGAACGTATCAGGGACGGCTTTGCAACTACCTCAACGGCAGCGCCTTGCGGCGGTGACACGTTATTGGCGGATCCTCGCGGATTCCGATACAACAGAATACGAACAAAACGAGGGAACAGCGAAAAGTCAACTGCTCCTATTTCGTTTGGCACACATAATACCCGTTGATATGTCAGCGGGTATTTTTTTGCATTTTTCTATGCAAAGATTCAACACTGATATACATTACAGCAAGCGGATCGGAGTATCGTGTTTTGACGTGAAGTCAATTTGTATACAATATAAAATCGGCAGACAAAATATGTTTTAATACTCATAACTTTAAATTAGTTTTATGTATATTAATAAAAGATTAAACGCGAACAATAGAGTTGAAAATCAATCGACATTTCGTTGACAAGACAGGTAAATTGGAGTATAATTACGATAATTATAAGAAAAATAGGAAAAATGTCTTTTGGAGCGGGATGTTTTTCTTAAAAATATTTTTGCATTGAATGTATAAATATAAATTAATCAAGAAAGAAATAAACGAGGTATATTCTACATTTATTGCATATAAAATCGTGCATATGACGTCGACATGATATATGTTGATCGGATAAACTTAAAATCCGCAACGGCTGAAAATGCGTATCGGAACATCAGCAGCCGGTTGTTACGATGACCGGCTGCTTTTGTATATATTGGGTTGAAAATTGTGTGTGTCAAAAGAAATGCAAATCCCCGTATTGATAAAAGAACTTTCCGCACCCCAAATCTTGAAAATCGCTTGATATATGGGCTTTTGAAGCACCTT